>NZ_JBFUBD010000249.1:0-4126 GCF_056405935.1 Polaromonas sp. P1_E3 | reverse complement strand
GTACATTGCAGCAGCAGAGAAACCAGCCAGGTCAGGGGTCTGGTAATAGATCGAGTTGCCAGGACGATCCTGGTAGCTGTTGCTGGCCCACACGCTGGTGGAAGGTGCGAACAGGAGGGAGTCGAAGCCAGCGGCGCCGGAACCCTTGACCATGTCGTAGGGGGTCCACATTTTGCCGAGCTTCACTTCACCGAAGCCACCAGAAAGACCAACCCAGGACTGACGGCCAAAGATTGCATTGGAGGTTGCAGCGGTATAGGGGTTGGTGTAGTTGTTGGCAGCACCGGTGCTGGGGTCAAAGCCGGCTTCCAGCAGGAAGTTGGCTTTGAGGCCGCCACCGAGGTCCTCAGAACCCTTCAGGCCGAAACGGCTGGTCTGCAGACCACCGCCGCTACCGGAAAAAGGATGTGCAACGTTCACGCCGGTCTGGCTGACGTTGTTGTCCTTCACGCTACCAACCCAAGCGTCCACGAGGCCGTAAACGGTCACGGTGGACTGGGCAGAAGCCATGCCGGAAACGGCCAGCACTGCCAAAGCAACTAGGCTTTTCTTCATCATTAGAAAATCTCCAAAAGGTGGAAAACAAACACTGCTACGAATAAACATTTATAAGGGCTCAGTGACTACCCTTAGACCAATTTAACCAAAGAGTCACAAACCACACCAAGCCTTATCTCTACTATTAGCAACGTTCATACCCGAATTGTTGGCCCGCAACAACGCACCGTATATTGCGCACGCTGGAGGTGCGCATAAAAGGTGCTGCAAAGACCGCGCTGTACGAGTGAAAATTCGATACCGACAATCAAAATGCCCCAAAGCGGGGCAGGCGCCCTGCATTGGGGAAAGTCACTAGAAAACCACCGGGGGTTGTAACAAGCCTGGCTAAGCAGTTCCTGCAAAAACCCCGGACACCGTGCAACTGCGCAGACACGTAAGGACTGTTGTAATCGCGAGTCACTCTCCTGCTGCCAGCTCCCAAACGCGTCCGATTAGGGATCCAACCCTAGCTCCCGATTGTGCTCGTCTGTGTCGCTCCGCAACCCGTGTGCAAAACGATTCGCAGCATCAGAATTTGAGAGGGAAAACATCAACATCCGGCAGCCCTGCGGGGTTTGCCGCCGGGGTTTTCCAGGGCAAGGAAACCTCGGGTTTTCCCCTGTCGCAAAAGTGATACCCCCCCGTATTGCCTCTCTTTACGTGTCGCGGCATCCCCACTAATCTTTGCTCCATCGAGTCAAGCCGGCAGGTGTATTCCACGGCGATGGCTGCGAAGGTTTTCCCTCAATTACAACTCTTTGGAGACTCCATGAAAAAACTGACCCTCGTTGCAACTGCGATCATGGGACTGCTGTCCACTTCCGCTGCCATGGCACAAAGCACCGTGACCGTCTACGGCATTGTTGACGCCGGCTATAACCGTGTGAGCGGTTTGCGCCAGGGCACCGTGAGCACGATTGCCAGCGGCATCATGGAAGGCTCACGTTTCGGCCTGCGCGGCACCGAGGACATCGGCGGCGGCTACAAGGCTATCTTCACGCTGGAAAACCGCTTCGAAGCAGATACCGGTGCATTGGGCAACAGGCCGAATTCAGGCGCACAGCTGCCTGATCGCATGGTCAATGCCAACTTGCTCGTGCCTACATTTTCCGCCGCACAGCAAGCCGCTCTGCAGCCAACCTTCAATACCCTTGCAGCCGGTATCGGCGCCAGCGTCGGCGTCAACACCACCAACAATCTGTTTGACCGCCAGGCTTTTGTCGGCCTGATCACACCAGTTGGCGCTGTCACACTGGGCCGCCAATACACCCCAGGCTATCTGGTTGGCGCCACCTTCGACGCCTCGCAAACCCAGTCCAGTCTGGCTGCTGGCCAGGTCGCGAGCTTCCCGCCTGCCTTTGACATTCGCCTGAGCAACACCATCCAGTACGCCATCCAGACCAGCGGTGTGACCGCCTCGCTGATGTATGGCGCCGGTGAGGCAGCTACCGCCACGGTCGGTAATTCGGCCAGCCGTTTCCTGGGCGGAATGGCCATGTACAAGGCTGACGGCTGGTCAGTCGGCTTTGGTCACAACACGAAGAACAACAGCATTGGACAGAAATCCCTGACCAACAATGTTCTGGGCGCGACCATTGACGTCGGCCCAGGCACCATTTACGGCCAGTACGCCACGATCAAGGATGAAAACCCGGACGCCGTAGTCGCGATATCCCCCTCGATCACCGCTGGTGCAGCAGGACTGGCACTGGTCGGCACTACGCCCGCCGCCATCATCGCCGCCTATAACAACGCGCTGCGCCAGGATGCCAAGCTGATGCACATCGGCTACCGCATGACCACCGGCCCGCACACCATCGTGGTGGCCTACAACCGTCTGGATGACAAGCGTCCAAACAATGCCGACACCAACTCCTACGGCGCGACCTATACCTACGCCCTGTCCAAGCGCACCAACCTGAACGCCGTGCTGACACGCTTCAACAACAAAGGTTTGGGCCAGGCAGCCCCTGGTGGCAACGGCTTCCTGGGCGGCGTGACGTCTACAGCGGGTACCAACTCCACCAACCTCGCCCTCGGTATTCGCCACACGTTCTAAAGATCAAGGTTGCCGCCGGATCACAGCCGGCCTTCCTTTCGTCAGAGAAAAGCCCCCGCATGGGGGCTTTTTTTATGGCCGTTTCCATTCAGCCGGACGAGGGATAACATGGAACCGTTCCGTCCTCAAAGTTTCAAAGAACTGAAGCACCCATGACCACCGCACTCGATACCGCCCTCAATGCCGCTGACGGCGCCCTGCGCACACTTTTTGCCACCCCGCGGGCCAGCCGTACCTGCCCTACCGTACCGGGTGAAAAAACCGAGCTGGCCACGCAGGACAAATCGCTCTCGGGCGCGCTGATGCGCGTCAATCACGTGGGAGAAGTCTGTGCGCAGGCGCTGTACGCGGCGCAGGCCCTGGGTACCCGTGACGCTGCCCTGCGGGAGCACTTCCTGCAGGCCAGCCGTGAAGAGGGCGACCACCTCGCCTGGACCAAAACCCGGCTCGACGAACTCGGCGCCCGGCCTTCCCTGCTCAACCCGCTCTGGTACGCCGGCGCCTTCGGCCTGGGGCTGGTTGCCAGCCGCCTTGGTGACCGCCTGAGCCTGGGATTTGTCGTGGAAACAGAGCGCCAGGTTGAAGCGCACCTGGCAAGCCACCTCGAGCGCTTGCCGGCAGGCGACCATGAGTCCCGCGCCATCGTCGCGCAAATGAAGGACGATGAAGCGCTGCATGCACGCGAGGCCGAACAGGCCGGCGCCCTGCAGTTGCCCGCGCCGGTGAAAGCCCTGATGCGCTCAGCAGCGCGCGTCATGACCACTACCGCGCACTACATCTGAAGGTCTCTGCCGAAGCGCCTGGCAAAGCAGGCCAAACGCTATCTATTTAATAGCTGCTTGCGCCCACCAATAAAGGGCTGGAGAGCAAAACCCTCATACCTCGATGACCTCGAAAGTCGTGGTGATCTCTGCTGTTTTTGCCAGCATGATGGTGGCCGAGCAGTATTTGTCGTGGCTCATGTTGATGGCTCGCTCGACCACGCCGACAGCCAGCCCGCGCCCCGTCACCACAAAATGCATGTGGATCTTGGTGAACACCTTCGGGTCCGCAGGCGCCCTTTCGGCATCCAGTTTCACCGAGCAGGACCGCACATCCYGGCGGCCACGCTTGAGGATCAGCACCACGTCATAGGCCGTGCAGCCGCCGGCACCTGCCAGCACGGTTTCCATGGGCCGGGGCGCCAGGTTGGCGCCGCCGTTCTCGGGCTTGTCCGCATCGGGCGCGCCGTCCATCATCAGGGTATGGCCGCTGCCCGTCTTGGCGAGAAAACTCATGCTCGAAGGCGATCCCGTAGTGGCGCTGCTGCCTGTCCAACTCACCGTGCATTCCATGAATTTCTCTCCTTATGCATAAAATTTATGATTAAAGCGTGATAAATGTCGAATTTACGCCACAGGATATTGTGCAGCGCAACATCAGCCCGCTATACTGAAATCATCGCATCAAGATCAGTTGTCCGGCAACTCAGGGTCTTTTTGCACCGGTTGTCTCCTCCACCTCCTCTAAGGGTGGATTTACAGGCCC
>NZ_JBFUBD010000248.1:0-4128 GCF_056405935.1 Polaromonas sp. P1_E3 | reverse complement strand
GTTTTGTCCAGTACCTCAAAACCACTCGCCAAGCTCCCACGGCCCAATGATCCCCCGCGCAACCTCCTGGCGCGCCTCATCTGAGGACAGGCGTTCAATGCGGTTGAAACTGCAGTGGCTGTCCTTCGTGCTTGTGACGGCCACCTTGCTGATTTTGCCCAATCTGGGTCATGCCCAGGCGCCAAAACCTGCAGCACCCGCCAGTGCAATTGCGAAGCCGCTGCCCGTCCCTGCCAAGCCTGTTGTGGCCAAACCGACTTGGGCTGAACTCACACCCATGCAGCAGCAGGCGCTTAAACCACTGGCTTCCAGCTGGGATACCGTCAGTGAGGCGCAAAAACGCAAATGGCTCGAAATATCCAAAAATTACCCTTCGCTTTCTCCTGAAGAGCAGGCCGTCATGCACAGCCGCATGAATGAATGGGTCACGCTGAGCCCCCAGCAACGAGCGCAAGCCCGGCTGAACTTTGCCAAAACCAAAGAGCTGTCCCGGCAACTGACGCCCGAAGAGAAAAAAGCCAAGTGGCAGACGTACCAGGCCTTGAGCCCCGAAGAAAAGCAGAAGCTGGCAGCCAAGGCCCCGCCCAAGCCTACCGGGGCAGCAACGGCGGTAAAACCGGTAGCGCCGCAAAAGCTGGCGCCGGTTCCACCACACCCGGTCAAGGCAGCCAGCAAACCTGGCTCTAAAATCACGCCTTTGCAACCGGCACCAGCTGCCACGCCCGCCGCGCTACCCGCCAGCGGTGTAGTTCCGGGCGCCACGCCCCAACGCTAGGCGTTGCCGAAGTGGTTGGCCGGATTGTCTGGCCCGCCCCGCCGCAGTTCGCTGCGGTTAACTTTCATCGCGACACTTTGACAGTCATAGACACCCCCTCCATTCCATCCATTCCCCGCCGCATGGCCTGCTGGATGTACGAAGGCATGCTGATGTTCGGCGTGGTTTTTTTGGCCGGCTACCTCTTCAGCACATTGAGCCAGACCCGGAACGCCCTGGACAACCGGCACGCCCTGCAGGCGTTCGTGTTTGTGATTTTCGGTATTTACTTTGTCTGGTTCTGGGCCAAAGGCCAGACCCTGGCCATGAAAACCTGGAACATCCGCGTGGTCGACGTCAACGGCGCGCCCATCACCCAAAAGCGCGCGCTGCTGCGCTATGCGCTGAGCTGGCTCTGGTTTCTGCCACCTCTGGCCGTAAGCTGGGCGATGGCGCTGCCTGGACGGGAAGGCGCGGTACTGACACTGGGGTGGGTCGCCGTGTGGGCCATCCTGGCGCGTTTTCATCCCCAAAAACAGTTCTGGCACGACGCTTTCGCCGGCACCCGGCTCATCACCTGGGTTGCACCTGAAAAGCCAGGGCGCAAGGGTAAAAACAAGGCGGGTGTCACTGGTGCGGTGGCTGGCCAGCCCTAACATCAATGTGCCATAAAGCTGCGCGACAATGGCACCATGTCCGAACAAGTTCCGTTTCCTGCAGTTGTGCCCGTAGCTCCACCTGATGCCGCCGCCCGACTGGCCGCCAATGAGCCCGTCAACCCCCAAAAACACCGCAAGGGCCTGAGCCGCGTCTGGCATGCCACCGGTTATTCTGTTGCCGGGCTGCGCGCCGGCTGGCACGAGACCGCTTTCCGTCAGGAAGCGATCGCATCGATTGTGCTGATCCCCGCCGCTTTCTGGCTGGGTCGCAGCTGGGTTGAAACGGTGCTCCTGGCCGGCACTGTCATCCTCATCATGATCGTGGAACTGCTCAACACGGGCATCGAAACCGCCATCGACCGCATCGGTCCTGAATGGCATGACCTTTCCAAGCGCGCCAAGGATATGGGCAGTGCCGCCGTCCTGCTTAGCCTGCTGCTGTGCGCTGGCACCTGGGCCCTGGCGCTGTACCAGCGATTTTTTGCATGAGCATGAATATCAATCAAGTGACCGATACCTCAAATCCCGCCTTCAAACCCGCTTTTTCCCTTTGTGTTTATTGCGGGTCCCGCACTGGCAACCAACCCGAATTCGCCGCCATTGCCGCCCTTGTGGGTGCCTGGATAGGCAAGCGCGGCGGGCAATTGGTCTACGGCGGTGGCCGCAACGGGCTGATGGGCATCATGGCCGACGCCACGCTGGCCGCCGGGGGGCGGGTCATCGGCGTGATACCGAAGGCGCTGGTAGAGAAGGAATGGGCCCATACCGGGTGCACCGAGCTGCACATCGTGGAAAACATGCATGAGCGCAAATACCTGATGGCCGAGCATGCGGATGCCTTCCTGGCATTGCCCGGTGGAATCGGTACGCTGGAGGAATTTTTTGAAGTGTGGACCTGGCGCCAGCTGGGCTACCACGACAAGCCGGTCGGCCTGCTCAACCTGAACGGCTACTACGATGCCCTGCTTGCGTTCCTGGCGTCCTCGGTGAAGACCGGTTTCATGAACGACTGGCTGATGGACCTGATCCGCACCAGCAGCGACGCCGAATCATTGCTCGAAACGCTGGTGCAGGCAGCCGGCATGACACCAGGCAATACCCGCCTCGACCAGATCTGACACCTGTCGCCGGGACTTTTCTTCAGGCCAGCAGGGGCCGCGGAACCGGCTTTGCCGGGCCGCAGGCGCAGCGCCCCCTCGGGGGGCAGCACATTACACGAAGTGAAAAGCGTGGGGGCTTATTTAAGCGTGGGGGCCCTATCTACACCGCCGCTTCGTCTTCCTCACCCGTACGAATGCGAACCACGCGCTCAACGCTGGTGATGAAAATCTTGCCGTCGCCGATCTTGCCGGTGCGCGCAGCACGCACGATGGCATCCACGCAGCGTTCCACGTCTTCGGTTTTCACCACAACCTCGACTTTGACCTTCGGCAGAAAGTCAACGACGTATTCGGCACCACGGTACAGCTCGGTGTGGCCCTTCTGGCGGCCAAAGCCTTTGACCTCAGTGACAGTCAGCCCAGTCACACCGCATTCGGCAAGGGCCTCGCGGACTTCTTCGAGCTTGAAGGGCTTGAGGACGGCGGTAATTTGTTTCACTGAATATCTCCATTCGTTCTAAATATCATCAAAAAGCATTTAGCAGCGTACGACGCGCAAGTGACTTCACCAGCAGGGGCCGCGGAACCGGCTTTGCCGGGCCGCAGGCGCAGCGACCCCCTCGGGGGGCAGGGAGCTACGCGAAGCGAGCGACCGTGGGGGCCTCATTGTCTGAATTTGCTGGTAATAGGATAGCGCCAATCCTTGCCAAAGCTCCTGTGGGTGACCCTGATACCCACGGGCGCCTGGCGGCGTTTGTACTCATTGATGCGGATCAGCCGGGTCACACGCTCCACCACGGCGCGGTCAAAACCTGCCGCGATGATGCCTTCGGCGCTTTCGTCGTTTTCCATGTAGCGCGACAGGATGGCGTCCAGCACCTCATAGGGCGGCAGGCTGTCCTGGTCGATCTGGTCGGGCCGCAGCTCAGCGCTGGGCGGGCGCGTGATGATGCGCTCGGGAATCGGSTKGCTGCCGGTGCCGTAGGGGTCGTTTKCRTTGCGCCAGCGSGCCAGSCGRAACACCGWGGTCTTCAGCAGGTCCTTGATSACCGCRAAGCCGCCCGCCATGTCGCCGTAGAGCGTGCAATAGCCCGTTGCCATTTCACTTTTGTTGCCGGTGGTCAGCACGATGGAGCCGAACTTGTTCGACAGCGCCATCAAAAACACGCCGCGAATGCGCGCCTGGATGTTTTCCTCGGTCGTATCTTCCTTCAGGCCCTTGAACTCACCCGCCAGCGAAGCCTTGAAGGCCTCGAACTCCGGCACGATGGAAATCTCGTCGTAGCGCACCTTCACGCGCTCGGCCATTTCGCGCGCATCGATCCAGGAGATGTCTGCTGTATAGGGCGAAGGCATCATCACTGCGCGCACCTTGTCGGCGCCCAGCGCATCCACCGCCACCGCCAATACCAGGGCCGAATCAATACCGCCCGACAGCCCCAGGATGGCGCCCGGAAAGCCGTTTTTACCGAGATAGTCGCGCACGCCGAGCACCAGCGCGTCCCACAGGTCCGCTTCGTGGCTGCGTTCAGGGGCCGTGCTTGCTATCAGTTTAATAGCTGCTTGCGCACGCTCTACCTGGGTTACAAACAGATTCTCCTTGAAACTCTCAGCC
>NZ_JBFUBD010000247.1:0-4141 GCF_056405935.1 Polaromonas sp. P1_E3 | reverse complement strand
CAATGGAAGCGACTCCGGCATTTCCCCAAAAGAATAGATCCGAACTATGGGGGCCTCGGTACCTTTTCTAGTAACGGCTACAACAGCGATGCACTGCGACAACCAACCTCCTACGATGCTCTCAATGGTGGCCTGACTAAATGCAAGTATTGGCACAACTACTAGTATGGTCACAACCGTCACCGCTTCGCTCAATTTACGAAGCCAATCTTTTCGGACTAAGTACGCAAAGAGTTTCCGCATAGGAGTTGCTTTTTAGAACTAAGGAGCGATCCAGTCGCATGTCAACCCGAAGACGATTGAACTGTGAAGCCTGACGATGACTGAGTCTAAGTCTCGCTGAAACAAATAGCCTCCTGTATATGGAGGAGATCAGATATGACCCTTACTCGCTTCGCCGCCTGCGGCCTGGATCCATACACCGGGGCTCATTCGCCGCGGCCGCCGAACGCGGCTCGCAATCGATGCGGCAATTGCTACTGCCCCGGCAGGCCGAATTGAGGGATTCTTTCGCCGTGCGTGGCCAATTGATATCGGCGCAGCCCGCCAAGCCCATCATCGCCGCCATCGTCAAAAAAAATTTCATGCCAGTCCTTTAAGCGGCTTCATCCGGCCGCGAAACCAGCAGGTCCCCCGGCTGGCAATCGAGAAATTCGCAAATACGCATCAGTGTGTCAAAGYGCACACCCTTGACCTTGCCCTGCTTGAGCAGGGACAGGTTGGCTTCGGTGATGCCGACATACGCGGCCAGGTCTTTGGACCTGGCCTTGCGTTCGGACAGCATCACATCGAGTTTGACAACGATGGGCATGCGGCGAAAAGAAAACCGGAAACGTAACGCTAGACGAACTGCGCGTTCTCTTCAGCCAGCGCCACCGCGCGGGCCATCACGGCGGCGATTTGCCAGACCATGCCGGCAAACAGCAGCGTCAACAGCTCGTTGCTGCCCAGGCCCAGAGAGAATGCCCGCTGCCCGGCCGGTGCGCCTGATGTCAGCACCACGGTAACCAATGTGGCCGACACCACGCCAGCCACCACAGACGCAAAAATGCCGGCGGCAAAACCGCGCAGGTATTTGACGGTACGCACGCTGAAATATTCAGCCTGCGAAAAACCGGAGAAGCAGCGCATGGCACACACCAGGCCGTACGACGCGCAGCAGACAGGCAGCACGCCCAGCAAGGCAGCCAGGCTTTTCTGGCCCACCGTGATGTCGAGCGCAGAAGCCTGTGATGCCGACAGCATGATCCCCGCACGCAACAGATGGCTTTCGACCGGCGTTGTGAGCAGGTGGTATGCGACCGCAAGCGGCAACGCCACCGCGAGCAATGCACAAGCCCAGGCCAGCACACTGCTGATGCCCTGGACGTCCGGCCCGGTGAGGGCCATGGGGGTTGCCGTATTTTTCAAGGGACCACCTCTTGCCTTGTTAAAGAGGCCTTCAGTGTCTCAGAATAATTACTATAAAACAATAATTAATATCTATAAAACAGAAATTATTTCCAGCGATTCCTGCCCGGTCATCCAGTTTGCAAGGCCGCTGCCTGTGGGATTAGGGTAAATTGGCCGCACAAGCGTCAGGCGGCTTCCGCCTTGCCCACCCTGCCGTTCACAGCACTGACCRCCATGCCGACCACACCTGCCAAACCCGCCCACGCCCGCAAGCCAGCCACACCGAAGGCCTCCACCGCCTCCACCGCCTCCACCCAGGCAGCCCGGCCGATACCGTCACTCAAGGGGGTACGGGTGTTGAGCCTGGCGCTTAACCTCCCCGGCCCGGCGGCCCTGATGCGCTGCCGCGAGATGGGCGCCCGTTGCGTGAAGCTGGAGCCACCGTCGGGCGACCCGATGCAGCAGTACAACCCCACGGCGTATGCCGCGCTCCATGCGGGTGTGCGCACCGCCACCGCCGACCTGAAAACCGAAAGCGGCCAAAAACTGCTGCACCGCGAACTGGCGCAAACCGACGTGCTGCTCACTTCCTTCAGGCCGGCCGCGCTGGCCAAGCTGGGGCTGACCTGGAAAGCGCTGCACAAACAGCACCCGCACCTGAGCCAGGTCGCCATCGTCGGCAGCCCGGGTGAGCGGGCGGACGAGCCGGGCCATGATTTGACCTACCTGGCGCAGAACGACCTGATCACCGGTGTGGACCTGCCCGCCACGCTGTACGCCGACATGGGCGGCTCATTGATGGCCAGCGGGGCCGTGCTGCAGGCCGTGATGCACCAGCGGACCAAGGGCAAAGGGGTCTTTCTTGAAGTAGCGCTTTCCAGCGCGGCCGCCTACCTGGCCCTGCCCCGCGCCTGGGGGCTGACGCAGCCCGGCGCCGCCGTGGGCGGCGGGCATGCAGGTTACCGCGTGTATCGCTGCAAGGACGGGCGCGTGGCGCTTGCCGCGCTGGAGCCGCACTTTGCCGCAAGCCTGTGCGCGGCAGCCGGCGTGGCGGCCTCCAGCATGAAGGCCATGTTCGCGCCCGCCACGCACGCGGCTATTGAGGCCTGGCTTCTGGGCAAGACGCGCAAGGAGCTGGACAAACTGGCGCAGGACCAGGACATCCCACTGCATTCGCTATCAAATTAGGAGCTGCTTGCGCACGTCCTTATTGATCAAACGGCCAATTTGACGCATGAACCGGATGCGCCGGCGCCCTCACACATCAATACAGGTCAGAGGCTGCCGGCAGCCTTTGCCAGCGCTGCCCCAGCAACACCTGCCTGACAAAACCGTAGAGGGCCCACAGCAGCAGCAGCGGGATCACCAGCGTCTGCAGCACAAAGATCACGATGAGCCGGATGATGTGCTCGGTGGCCTGCTCGGCCGCCCGCTTGAGGCTCTCGAAGTGCTTTGTCACGTCACCGTTCTTTGCCAGCCAGTCTTTCAAGCCCTCCACCAGGCCGCGGTTGTCAGGTGCTGCGGCGGCTGGCGAGTTGAGCTGGCCGGCCTTGCCGGTGGTGCTGTCGATCAATTGCTGGCTGGCAGCGTAGTCGGCCGCGAGGAATTTTTGCCACAGCATGTCGGTGCCCAAGGTGACAACCGGAACCGCAAAGCGCAGCATCAGCAGGATCACCAGCAGCCTTGACAGCCACAACGGCACCTGCGGCCTGCGCAGGTAACACCACCACCAGCCCAGCACTGTCGCGCTCAGCGCCAGCGACACCGGCCAGTAACTGCCGATGCTGATCAGGACCTTTTGAACGCCGAAAGCCACACTGGCAGCCAGCATCAAATGCGAAAACTGTTCCACCAGGTCGTTGACCGGATCCAGGATTTGCCCGGGTGCAAACGTGACACCCACACCAAAAGGCTGCACCGACGCTTCAGTTCCCTGCGCCACCGAAATCACACCGTTAAGCAGCCTGGCGGTTGCGAAGCTCACCAGCGCGCGCTTGAGACCCGCATCAACCTGCTGCATGGCGGGCGCATCCAGCGGCGCCAGCCAGGCGCAGGACAGCACAGCGGCCATGGTGAAAGCGGCAAATGCTTTGCGGACAATGTCCATGGTGTCTCCAGAAGGTGTGATGAAGCCAGGGCCAGTAAAAGGTCTGAGGCCTGGCGACGTGTCTCTGCTTATCTTGCCAGAGAACCACATCCCATGCGGCCGTAACTACCCTCTCCTGCCGGCTGCAGCGAATCCGTGACAGTGATGCGGTGTCACGCGCCGGCCTACCCTCGGGCCGTTCCGTCTGGCTTCAGGTATTCACGCACCATCGCACGCGCGCGGTGAATGCGGCTTTTGGCCGCTTCGCGGGTGAGCTGCAGGCGCTGCGCAATTTCGGTGATGGTGAGCTGCTCCATGTCGCGCAGCAACACCACCTCGCGGTACATCAGCGGCAGGGACTCGAGCGCGCGTACGAGGTCGATGCGCAGCTCGTCCTGCGGTATCTGCGCGAAGTACCTGTCCTCGTCGTAATCGGAAAGCGCCTGGGTGCCGCGCATCAGCGCGAGCGCCGGCAGCATGCACAGCCGCGCGATGATTTTGAACATCCAGCCGGACACCGCACCAGCGTCGCGCACGGTGCCGACGCGGCGGTAGATGATGATGAGCGCCTCCTGCACCACGTCCTCGATGGCCGAGCCGCGGTGGCACTGGTAGCGGGCGTATCGGCGGGCATCGGGCTGGAGCTGCCGCAGCAGCGAGGCC
>NZ_JBFUBD010000246.1:0-4143 GCF_056405935.1 Polaromonas sp. P1_E3 | reverse complement strand
GTGCTGTCTTGCGACAGTTTGCGCAGATCCTTGATCAGCGGGTTGTCGCGAGAAGTGACGTACGTGGCGGAACCAGAGAGCCCGGAAGAAGCGGAACTCACCGCAGGACCTCGGCGACCGGTGCGAAAGACCTTCGATGTTGCGGGCAGGCGCCGTGTTCGCGCAACGCAGCCAGATGCTCGGCCGTGCTATAGCCCTTGTGGTCGGCGAATCCGTACTGCGGATACTCGAGGTGGAATTCTGCGCACCAGCGGTCGCGGTAAACCTTGGCCAGAATCGATGCTGCGGAAATCGACGGCACCAGCGCATCGCCACCCACAATGGCCTCGGAAAGGATGATCAGCGTCGGCAGCCGGTTGCCGTCAACAAGCACCTTGTTGGGCTTCAGGCGCAGCCCTTCCACCGCACGCCGCATGGCCAGCATGGTGGCCTGGAGGATGTTGATGCTGTCGATTTCTTCGGCGCTTGCCAGCGCGATCGAACAGCACAGCGCCTTGGCGCGGATTTCGTCATACAACTTTTCGCGGCGCAAGGCGGTGAGTTTTTTGGAGTCGGCCAATCCCTGGATGGGATTGAGCTCGTCCAGAATGACGGCAGCCGCAACCACCGGGCCCATCAACGGGCCCCGACCGGCTTCATCCACGCCAGCCACCAGGCCAGGCGTATCCCATGACAAGGGTGTTTGCTCAGCTTTCAAGAATTTGCTGGATCGCATCTGTCGCCAGTTTTGAAGTGTCCCGCTGCAGTTCCGCATGCAACGCGGTAAATCGTTGTTCTACAGCCGCTATTTTGTCAGGTGCCGAAGACTTTGCGTCAATCCATTTCAGCACTTCCGCTGCCAACGCCTCAGGCGTGGCTGCGTCCTGCAGCAGCTCTGGAACGACAAAATCCCTGCAGAGAATGTTGGGCAGACCCACCCAGGGCTGCAATTTCTTGCGCCGCATGATTTGCCAGGACAGCCAGTTCATGTTGTAGGCAATCACCATGGGCCGCTTGAAAAGCGCGGCCTCCAGCGTGGCCGTGCCGCTGGCTATCAGCGTCACATCGCAGGCCGCCAACGCTCCATGAGACTGCCCTTCGATGATTTGCAGGTGATGTTTCATTCCCGCCTGCCCGGCGTGGCGCTCAATCAGGCCCTTCAGCGCGGGAATGGCAGGCACTATAAATTTGATAGCTGGTTGCGCACGGCTAATAAGGCCTGCAGCCTCAAAGAATCGTTTAGCCAGATACTGGATCTCGGATTTCCGKCTCCCGGGAAGTATGGCCACGACAGTATCTTCATCCTGCAGGCCGAGTTTGCGCCGGGCTGCCGCCCGGTCAGGCTGCCGGGGAATAACATTGGCCAGCGGGTGCCCCACATAGGTCGCGGCGATGCCATGTGCGGCCAGCAGCGCCGGCTCAAAAGGGAAAATGCACAGCACGTGGTCTACGCTGCGCCGGATCTTTTCCACGCGGTCGGCACGCCACGCCCAGATGGCGGGACTGACAAAATGCACAGTCTTGATGCCCTGAGCCTTGAGGGCAGCTTCCAGGTCAAGGTTGAAATCAGGGGCATCAATCCCCAGGAAAAGGTCCGGGCGCTGGTCGAGCAGGCGCTGTTTCAATTGTTCGCGTATGCCCACGATCTCACGGTAATGCCGCAATACTTCGACATACCCCCGTACCGCAAGCTTCTCGCTGGGCCACCAGGCTTTGAACCCACGGCTCGCCATCTGTGAGCCGCCGATACCGTTTGCTGTCAGCGCCGGCCAGCGGGCTTTGAAACCATCCAGCAGCAGCCCGGCAAGCAAGTCTCCTGAAGTCTCACCTGCGACCATTGCCACGCAAGGGGTGCCACGAGGTGCCAGGCCGTCCGCAGCGGGGAGACCAGCCTCTCTACGGGCTGGCAGAGGGCTTGGCTCCATGAAGGACATGGCCTTACCGCACAATGCCGCGCTGCGGCGAGGTTTGTTCCAGAAATGAAAGCATCATCTGCACGTCAGGCGCGGCATCCGGGTACTTTTCCGTCAGGGCGGCAATGCGCTCGCGCGATGCGTCCAGGGTCAGGTCGTCGCGGTACAACGCCTTGTGCATGGCCTTGACGGCGGCAATGCGGTCGGGCGAAAAACCCCGGCGCCGCAGCCCTTCAAAATTCATGGAACGCGCCTCGGCAGGTTGGCCCTGCGCCATGACAAAAGGCGGCAGATCGGCAAACAGCAGCGAACACATGGCCGTAAAACTGTGGGCGCCAATTTTCACGAATTGATGCGCGACGGTGAAACCGCCCAGGATCACCCAGTCGCCGACATGCACATGCCCACCCAGCTGGGTGTTGTTGGCAAAAATGGTGTTGTTGCCGACCACGCAGTCATGCGCCAAATGCACATACGCCATCAACCAGTTGTCATCTCCTACACGGGTTACACCGCTGTCCCCCGGAGAGCCAATATTGAAGGTGCAGAACTCACGAATGGTGTTGCGGTCGCCGATGACCAGCTCACAAGGCTCGCCCGCGTATTTTTTATCCTGCGGAATGGCGCCCAGCGAATTGAACTGGAAGATCCTGTTGTCACGGCCAATGGTGGTATGGCCTTCAATCACGCAGTGGGCGCCTATAGTGGTGCCGGCGCCGACCTTCACATGCGGGCCAATGACCGTATAGGGACCGACACTCACCGAATCGTGAAGCTGCGCCTGTGGATCCACAAGGGCCGTGGCGTGAATGCCCGGCACTAAAGCTGCTGTTGTCATGTCACGCTTGCCTTGATTCTCACAATCCTGATCATGCAATCGTGCGCATGGTGCACATCAATTCGGCTTCGCAGGCGATGGCGTCACCTACCCGGGTAACTCCCTTGAACTTGAAGATTCCGGCCTTCATGCGATCCAGTGTGACATCCATGATCAATTGGTCGCCGGGTTCAACAGGCCGTTTGAAGCGTGCGCCATCGATACCGGCGAAGTAATAGACCGTCTTGTCGTCGGGCGTTACACCCAGTGTTTCGAACGCCAGCAGCGCAGCCGCCTGCGCCATGGCTTCAAGCATCAGGACGCCGGGCATGACCGGATGATGGGGAAAATGGCCCATGAAAAAAGGCTCGTTCATCGTGACGTTTTTAAGCGCCTTGATTCGTTTGCCTTTTTCGATTTCCAGCACGCGGTCCACCAGCAAAATGGGATAGCGATGCGGCAGCTGTTTGAGAATTTGGTGGATATCCATCATGATTTTTCTTGAATGTGTCCTGAGTGCAGGATGGCCTTTTCGGCCTCCCTGAGACGCTCACGAAGCGTATGAAGCTGCTTGAGCGTTGCGGCATTTTTCTCCCAGACAGCATTGTCGTCGATGGGAAAGAGGCCGGTGTAATGCCCGGGTTTCAAAATGGATCGGGTCACCACCGATGCCGCCGAAACATGCACACCATCGGCGAGCGTCAGATGGCCCAATACGATGGCGCCACCGCCCACGGTGCAATGTGCACCAATCGTGGCGCTACCGGCGACACCGGCACAACCCGCCATGGCGGTATGTTTGCCCACCCGCACGTTGTGGCCGATTTGAACCAGGTTGTCGAGCTTCACACCGTCTTCCAGCACCGTATCCTGCAAGGCACCGCGGTCAATGCAGGTGTTGGCGCCTATCTCGACATCATTGCCGATCTGCACACCGCCGAGTTGCTCGATCTTCACCCACTGCCCCTGGTGCGACGCAAAGCCAAATCCATCAGCTCCGATGACCGCGCCGGAATGCACGATGCAACGCTCACCGACGCGACAACCGTCGGCGACAGTCACACGCGCCGACAACCGGGTATTCGCGCCGATTTGCACATGCTGCCCGACGACGCAATGCTCCGCAATCCGCGCATTTTCACCAATCGCTGCGCCTTGACCGATGCAGGCGAATGCACCGATAGAAACGCCGGGCGCCACAGTGGCAGAGGGATCAACATAGGCACTGGGGTGAATGTGCGGAGCCATCTGCGGAGAATGCCGCAGCCTCCAGAGCTGGGTCACCAAAGCAAAGGCATGGTAAGGATCGTCTGTCACGATGCAGGCGCCCCGCTTGACGGCAGTTTCCCTCACGGCGGGCGCCACAATCACGCAGACAGCTGCGGACTGCGCAAGCTGGGAGAGATATCTTGGGTGGCTGAGGAAGCTCAGATC
>NZ_JBFUBD010000245.1:0-4156 GCF_056405935.1 Polaromonas sp. P1_E3 | reverse complement strand
TGATGACCTGCATCTTGTTCTTCAGGCCCGCCACCACGTCGGCCTCGCCGTCCATCATGGCCTTGAAGCCGATCTTTGCCACATCGGCCGGGTCGGCCTTGGCATCCTGGTCGGAACCCACCTTGGTGTCGAGCATGCCGGCGCGCGCAAAAAATTCGGTGTCGGTCGGGCCGGGCATCAGGCAGGTCACCGTCACGCCCGTGTCCTTGAGCTCATTGCGCAGCGCGGCCGCAAACGAATCCACAAACGCCTTGGTGCCGTTGTAAACCGCCTGGAAACTGCCCGGCTGGAAGCCCGCGATCGAGCCCGTCACCAGGATGCGGCCCTGGCCCTGCACCACCATCTCCTTGGCCACCTTCTGCAGCAGGTAAATCGTGCCGGTGATGTTGGTGTCAATCACATGCTGCACGTCTTCAAAGTCCTGCGTCAAAAAGGCGCCGCCCAAGCCATGCCCGGCATTGGCCATCAGCAAGGCCACGGGCCGCCCATTGGTTGCGGCGTACAGCTCTTCCACGCCCTTGCGGCTGGCCAGCTCGGTCTGCACGGTGTCTACCTGCACGCCCATGCGGCGCGCTTCTTCGGCGGCGGCCTCCAGCGGCTGGTCAGCCGCCAGGATGAGGTCATGGCCCGCCTCGGCGGCGCACATGGCCAGGTAGTAACCAATACCCGAAGAAGCGCCCGTGACGATGGCGAGCGGGCGGATTGATGACGATTCCATGGTGAGTCTCCAGAAAAAGGTTGAACAAAACCAGGCTGCTGCGCCGCAAGGGGCGCACAACAGCCAGCACATAAAAACCATTCTGGAAACCGCCCCCACGCGCCGGTGTCAGACAACGCCTCGTACCCGGGCGCGACAAGGCGAAATACCGGGCGCTTGCTATCAATACAGTAGCTGCTTGCGCTCGCCACCATTGGGCTGGCGTCACTTTTCACCCTTCACCTTCGGGGCCATGGGCCTTTTGCGTGGCCGCCCGCACCTTGGGCGACAAGCGCATGCGGCGCCGTCCTGCACACGCGCATCAACCCGTGCCGCACAGTCAGGCCCTGCGGCACGGCATCGCCGCGTCGCCACACCGCCAAAGACCAAGAGCGCACGACAGAAAGCACAACACCATGGCCGCACCCCGCACCGAAACGCTCAGCCTGCAGGCCCAGGGCCTCAGCTTTAACGCCGTGGCCGCCGGGCCCGAAGATGGCCCGCTGGTCATCCTGCTGCACGGCTTTCCGGAAACGTCTTACGCCTGGCGCCACCAGATGGCGCCGCTGGCCGAAGCCGGCTTTCGCGTGCTGGCGCCAGACCAGCGCGGCTATGGCCGCTCAGCCAAACCCAGCGGCGTGCCGGCCTACCAGCTCAACGCCCTCGCGCTAGACATCATCAGCCTGGCCCAAGGCGTGGGCCGCCAGCAATTCAGCGTGGTCGGGCATGACTGGGGCGGCATCGTTGCCTGGCACCTGGCCATGCACCACGCCGTGCACATAGAGCGCGCCGCCATCCTCAACGCGCCGCACCCCGCGACGCTGCTGCGCTACTCCATGCGTAACCCGCTGCAGCTGTTCAGGAGCGCGTACGTCGGCCTGTTCCAGCTGCCCCTGGCGCCCGAGCTAATGCTKCGCGCCAACCAGTACCAGGCCCTGCGTTGGGCGCTGACCAGCACCAGCCGCCCCGGCACCTTCACGCCAGAAGACCTCGCCACCTACCGCGAAGCGTGGGCCGAAGCCGGCGCGCTGACAGGCATGCTGAACTGGTACCGCGCCCTGCTGCTGCCCACCGCCTCCAAGCCGCCGGCGCGCATCACCGTGCCCGTCAGGGTCCTCTGGGGCGACCGCGACAGCGCTCTGGAGCGCGGCCTGGCCGAAGAGGCCATCACCTGGTGCGACAAGGGCGAGGCCATTCACCTGCCCCGCGCCACGCACTGGCTGCACCACGAAGAAAGCGCGCAGGTCAACGCCATGCTGCTGGAGTTTTTAGAGGCCGGCAGCACCGGCAAGAAAAAGAAAGAGAAGAAAGCCAAAGCAGACGCAGAGGCCGAAGCAGAGGCGCACCCCAGCTAGGAATCAGCCGGCAGAGGTGTCTGAAAACTGCGCCTCAATCTTGTGCCCATCCAGGTCCCGCACAAAGCAGCCGTAATACTGAGGCCCATACAGAGGCCGCGGGCCCGGCGCGCCGTCGCCCTGCCCGCCCAGCTCCAACGCCTTGGCATAAAACGCATCCACCTGCGCTTTGGAAACGGCCAGAAAACCAAAGTGCGAGCCATTGCCCACATGCGCCTTGCCACCGTCATGCGGTAAGCCTACCCAGAACTCTGGATAAGCGCGGCCAAAAGCCACAGCACCGGGGTGCTCCATGATCACCTTGATCTCCATCGCACCCAGCACAGCGGTGTAGAACGCCTTGGCACGTGGGAAATCGTTCGTGCCGATGGAGACGTGGGACATGATGCTTTCGGGGAGGGATGGGGTGTTTGGCATGCGTTTAGTCCTTGTTGCTCGAGAAGAAAAGCTTAACCATCCCAAACGTCCCTGGCAATGAAGACCCTGTTCACCAAAACATATTCATACGGTATCGTTGATGCAAACAACAGGCGAGGGGGAAACGGATGGACCAGGATTTTATGAAGCGTGGTGACCGTGAGCGGCCATTCAGTCCGGCGCCAGAACAGCCGCTTCTGCGCTGGATTGCCTTCGTGTTCGTTCTTCTGGCGCTTGCTTACGCAGGCTATCGGGTGTGGGAGTCGCTAAGTGATCAGGGACTACCAGCGAAGACCAAGCAGGCAACGCCAACTAGCGCCCAACCTTCACCGCAACCCCAAACATCAGCACAGCCGCAACCAGTGGCGCCCGCGACTCCAGCACCGGGCACCCGCATCGTCACCAAGTGCGTGGTCAACGGTAAAACCATTTATAGCGACGACGCCTGCCCACAAGGCGCGGCAGGCGCGCAAGTCGTCACCAAGGCCGATCACRACCTGATGACTGGCCTATCGCCTTCGCAGATGGCGGCGGCGGATCGCATCCAGCCGGCCGCACCATCGCTGTCCACAATCGCTCCATCTGCCAACGCAACCCCCGACAAAAGAAGCGAATGTGTATTCATTGACGCAGAAATCAAACGTCTTGATGCGTTGGCAAGGCAGCCGCTAAACGGACATACACAGGATGAAATTACTCGCATCCGGAAAGAGCTCCGCGATCGTCAGTTTCGGATTCACTGCTAACACCTAGCCACGTGAATCCCTCCGATACCCAGGTAAAGCCCTGGGTTCAATTTCTTCGACAAGTAAATATGCTCTGCGTATGTCTACTCAACGCAAATCGAAACCGCTACCTGATTGGGGCGAAATGCCTAGGCATCCAGGCCTGTATCTGTCGCTATCGCACGGCAGAGACTTCCCACAGCAAGCAATGAAAACGGCTGGCTTCCCGGGTCCGAAGTTGGGCCCGCTCCACTACGTCAAAACGCTTTATGCCCAACAGGTTACTTTGCGATTCCTAAACCGCCGTGATGCTCAGCGCTTTTTTCCAAACACTTCATTGACCATCAATTCCCTTGAGGTAATTGAGGGAACCATTGTCTTTGGCAGCAAATGTTTTGGCGAGTGGGATGTTTGCTACATCGCGCCGGAGTTCTGCTTAAGCAAGACGTCTACCAAGCCATAGCGCCATCGTCTCTCCATTCAGGTCATTGCGCAACAAGCCCTACTCCGGCAAGATCGGCGCTCAGACTAAGAAGAAAGAGCGGAGATGGCAGTTTCCTTCACAAATATCTCGGTTGGTAGCTTCTGGACGAGGCCCGACTTAGCCGAGCTATGGGGCTACAGAGCATATCAAGCGCTAGCTAGAGGGGTGGTTACTCCGGCAGGTGCCGACCAGATCATCCTTTTTGTCACAGAGGAAAAGCAAACCTCGGCCACGAGCTACAAGGACATTCTCAAAGAAGACATCCTCGAATGGGAAGGGCCGAATGATCACTTCGCCGAAGGGCGCATGCTACGGGCCAGAGAAACCGGTGAGGCCATTCATCTCTTTCACCGCCAACGTCATCACTCCCCGTTTCAGTACAAAGGCGAGATCGTCGTTACAGACAAGAAACTCAAAACGAACGCTCCTAGCAAGTTCATTTTTGAAATCCTTGATCCACAGCGCGAAGCCTGGACAC
>NZ_JBFUBD010000244.1:0-4167 GCF_056405935.1 Polaromonas sp. P1_E3 | reverse complement strand
TAGCTATGCTATGGGCAGCGCGCCGCGCCTTGCATCCCATCCCGAGAAGGGCTTGCGCGACCGCGTTTAAATCGTAAAGAGGTTCTTAATGATAAAGAGACACGAATCGAAACGCAGTCAAGGCAGCGACAAGCCTGCCGACCCCAAATCTACCGCCGTCGCGCAAGCCGACCACTACGCGGCGCTGCACACCSGCTTCCGCTGGCAGGTTGACGAGCATTTCAATATCGCCGACGTGTGCTGCAGCCGCTGGGCCAGGGACGAAGGCAAAAAGCCAGGCGCTACAAAAAGAATAGCTGTTCGCGCTCATCAGCCGGGCGCTACAGCCGTTTTTTATACGTATACGGAACTGCAGGGCGCCGCCGATGCCTTGAGCCATGTGCTGGCCGGCCTGGGCGTCAAGCGCGGCGACCGTGTCGCCATCGTGATGCCGCAACGCTTTGAAACTGCGGTGGCCTATATGGCGGTGTTCCAGATAGGGGCTGTCGCCATGCCGCTGTCCATGCTGTTCGGCCCTGACGCGCTCGAATACCGCCTGCAGGACAGCGATGCGGTTGTGGCCATTTGCGACGAAAGCTCGATCGACAGCCTGAATGCCATCCGCGGCAACTGCCCGGCATTGCGCACGGTGGTGGCCGCCGGTACCGCGAAGGGCAAGGGAGACCTCGACTACGCAAGCGCACTGGCCGCCCAGAAAAACGCCTTCACAGCCGTCAAGACCAAGGCCGACGAAGGCGCGATCCTGATCTACACCAGCGGCACCACCGGCCCGCCCAAGGGTGCGCTGCTGCCGCATCGCGCCTTGATCGGTAACCTGCCCGGCTTCATCTGTAGCCAGAACTGGTTTGGCTTTGACGGCAAAACAAATAAAAAGTCCGACGCTGTTTTCTGGTCTCCGGCAGACTGGGCGTGGACGGGCGGGCTGATGGACGCCTTGCTGCCCAGCCTCTATTTCGGCCGGCCCATCGTCGCCTTCAACGGCCGCTTCAGCCCCGAACTGGCCTTCAGCCTGATGGCGGAGCAGGGCGTCACGCACACCTTTTTGTTCCCGACGGCTCTGAAGGCCATGATGAAGGCCTATCCCCGGCCCAGGCAGCACTTCAAGCTGAAACTGCAGGCCATGATGAGTGCCGGCGAAGCCGTGGGCGATGCCGTGTTTGCGTACTGCCAGGATCAGCTTGGCGTCACCGTCAATGAAATGTTCGGGCAGACCGAGATCAACTACGTCGTGGGCAATTGCAGCCGCTTCTGGCCTGCGAGGCCGGGCAGCATGGGCAAGGGTTACCCGGGCCATCGCGTGGCGGTGATTGATGACGAAGGCAATGAATGCGCGGTGGGCGTGCCCGGCGATGTGTCGGTCAACCGCTACGACATCCACGGCGACCCCGACCCAATCTTCTTCCTGGGGTACTGGAAGAAAGACGAGGCCACCCGCGGCAAGTTCACCGGCGACTGGTGCCGCACCGGCGACCTGGCAAGGCGCGATGCCGACGGTTACCTCTGGTATGAAGGCCGTGCCGACGACGTCTTCAAGGCCGCCGGTTACCGCATCGGCCCCGGCGAAATCGAGAACTGCCTGGTCAAGCACGCAGCCGTCGCCAACGCCGCCGTAGTGCCCAAGCCCGACCGCGAACGCGGTGCAGTCGTCAAGGCGTATGTGGTGCTTGCTCCTGATTTGATAGCTGCTCGCGCACGTCACCCGGGCGGTACAGCCCGATTTGATGATGAACTGACGCTGCAGCTGCAAGCCCACGTCAAAACCATGCTCGCGCCGTACGAGTACCCGAAAGAGATCGAATTCATCGACGCGCTACCGATGACGACCACCGGAAAAGTGCAAAGGCGCGTGCTGCGCCTGCAAGAGGAAGAGCGCTTCAAGGCATCAACAGCCCGGTGATAGATCGCCAAATAAAAAAGCACCCAATGGGTGCTTTTTTTTGTTCCAGCGGGCGCCGCAGAACTGGCTTTGCCAGGCTGCTAGCGCCGTCCCCTGCAAGGGGAGGTGGCGCTACACGAAGTGAGCGCCGGCAGGGGTGTGCCAGTTACCTCGCGGCGACTTRCTCAGCCACGTAGATTTCAACGCGGCGGTTCTTGTCACGGCCCTGTTGCGTGCTGTTGTCGGCCACCGGCTCGTGCGAACCGCGGCCGTCCGTCACGATGCGGGTACGGGCCACGCCGCGGCTGACCAGGTAGTCACGGGCCGCATCGGCACGGTCAATGGACAGTGGGTTGTTGATGGCGTCTGAACCGGTGTTGTCGGTGTGGCCAATGATGGTCACTGTCGTCACCGGGTTCTGGTTCAGGCTGGTAGCGAACTGGTTCAGGATGGGGGCAAAGTTCGGCTTGATGGCGGAACGGCCCACGTCAAAAGAAATATCGCTCGGGATGTCGAGCTTCAGGCGGTTGTCGGTGGTCTGGCTGACGGCTACGCCGGTACCCACAGTCGCCTTTTCCATCGCAGCTTTCTGGTCCTGCATTTTCTTGGACCAGATATAACCGCCGCCGGCGCCCACAGCGCCGCCCAGAACGGCACCCGTAGCCGCGCCCTTGGAGCCGCCGGTCGCTGCACCCAGTACCGCGCCTGCAACCGCGCCAATGCCGGCGCCCTTGGCGGTGCCCTGCTGGGTTTCGCTCATGTTGGCGCAGCCGGAAAGGGTCAACGCAGCCAGCGCCGCACAGGTAATGGATGTGATGGTCAGTTTGTTCATGGGATGCTCCTCAGGGAAAGTTAATGTAGTGAATACAGGTATCGAAGAAGGAGAACGGTTACCGGTCTCACTTCAATCAGCAGCGCATTAAAGCGCGGGTGTGTGAATGCTAGACAGGCGAAAGGTGAGCAGTTGTAAGACAAGGGCGCGAGATAGGCGCGCCTGCACGCCGTTTACGGAGACCTTAAACTAGCCGTTTTGCCAATTCCGTGAATTCCGTCACAGCGTTTTTGCTGCCGTGCGGCCTCTTCAATCTCACCTGCGACTCCTCCATGAATAAAGTTCAACTCGGCTCCAGCGACCTTCAGGTCACGCCTATTTGCCTCGGCACCATGACATTTGGCGAGCAGGTGGATGAGCCCACGTCCCACGCCATCCTGGACCGCTCGCTGGAGCGCGGCGTCAACTTTATTGACACCGCCGAAATGTATTCGGTGCCGGCCCGCGCCGAAACCTGCGGTTCGACCGAAACCATCATCGGCAACTGGCTTGCCAAAAATCCTTCGGCACGCAACAAGCTGGTGCTTGCCACCAAGGTCGCCGGCCCTTCGCGCGGCATGCCCTGGGTGCGTGCAGGCGGCGGCATGACGGCCCAGGACATCCTGGCTTCGTGCGATGCCAGCCTCAAGCGGCTGAAAACCGATGTCATCGACCTCTACCAGATTCACTGGCCCGAACGCCACGTGCCGGCGTTTGGCGCGCTGTATTACAACCCTGAACAGGAACGCTCTGCCACGTCGATCCATGAGCAGCTCGAGGCACTCGGCGCTTTGGTGAAAGCCGGCAAGGTGCGATATATCGGGCTTTCCAACGAAACCCCGTATGGCGTGCACGAGTTTGTGCGCCTGGCCGAGCAGCACGGCCTGCCGCGTGTGGCCACGGTGCAGAACGCTTATTGCCTCGTCAACCGCACGGTAGAAAACGGCCTGGACGAAACCATGCACCGACTGGGTGTCTCGCTGCTGGCCTATTCGCCACTTGCCTTCGGCCTGCTGACCGGCAAATATGACGAATCGGGCATTGAAGGCGCGGCTGCACCCAAAGACGCGCGCATCGGCAAATTTGAATCGGTACGCAAGCAGCGCTGGGGCCGCCCCGAGGCGCTGGCCGCCGCCCGGCGCTACAACGCGCTGGCCCGTGACAACAAGCTGACCCCAACCCAGCTGGCGCTGGCGTTCTGCTACACCAAGTGGCAGGTGGCCAGCACCATCATCGGCGTGACCTCAGTCGCGCAACTGGACGAAGACCTGGATGCCTGGGGCACCAAGCTCACGCCGGAAGTGCTGGCCGAGATCGACAAGATTCGCTGGGAATCGCGCGACCCGGCTCTGTGATTGGATCTCGGGAAGTGCGGGGCGTATGGTTCGCTACTCATCATTCTTAAGCAAGCAGGGGCCGCGGAACCGGCTTTGCCGGGCCGCAGGCGCAGCGGCCCCCTCGGGGGGCAGGGAGCTACACG
>NZ_JBFUBD010000243.1:0-4199 GCF_056405935.1 Polaromonas sp. P1_E3 | reverse complement strand
GTATTAAACGGCCCCGCCCTGCAACATACCGGGCCGCTCGCGCTGGTGGAATTGCTCAACGGCCAGGACGCGCCGCAATACGTTGCGGGCACCGAAAACTTCTACGCCATCACCCGCTACAACTGGAGCAGCTATTACGCGATGGCGGTGATTGAGCTGGGGCGGGAAGTGGCAGCGCGGGTAAGGTAGGCCCGGGCTCTTTCGAAAGAGTCAGACTGCCTTTTGTGAAGGCCAGCGATAGCCCAGCACCGTCGCCAAGGGGTAGGCGTTTTCACACACCTGGTCCAGCTGGTTGCCGCCCCACAAATACACATGCTCTTCATCGGCACGAAGGAAAAATCCGACATGGCCCTTCCAGCCACTGGGGTCTTCGCGCGACAAGACAGCAATGCAGCCGGGCACCGGCCCGTCGAGCGGCTCACCCCACTCCAGCCACGAACGCGCCAACGCGGACCCGGTGCCGGGAATGCCAACCTGGGCCAAAGACCAATTGACAAACGAAGAGCACCAAGACGCCTTGTCGTCATAACCACGGATGTTGGTGTGGGCGTGGTACTCGGTCACGCGGGGGTTGCTCTGGCCCACGGGGAACGTGCGCACGCCGRCTTCGGCAAAGGCGATAGGCATCCAGGGCGCGTGCATGGAAATCAAAACTGGCTCAGACCGTAACCCTGATCTCGCCCGCAAGCTGCGGAGTGACCCGGGGTCCGAAGCTCTGGATATTTGCCAGCGTGACCGTGTGGTGGGCCGAGATCTGTGCCGCCGTGAGAACTCCGTTATCCACGGTGGAGTGGCCATCCGAAACCAGGATGACCGGATAGCCGAGGGCCAAGGCACGCCGCGTCGTGGTGTCTACGCAAAAGTCGCTTTGCATGCCGCAAATGATCAGCTGTTTGATTCCACGCGCCTGCAGCAGTGCCTGCAGCTCCGTGTTGTGGAACGAGTCACTCGCCTTCTTCCGCAAGCGGATATCGCCTGGCTGGGTGTCCAGGCCATCGGCGAGTTGCCATCCCGCAGTTCCATACTCCAGCGGATCATCCGGCGCCTCGTGCTGGATCAGGATCACGGGAGCACCGGCGGCGCGGGCCTTGATAGACACCTGGTTGATCCGGTCGATGACGCGCTGGCTTTCAAAAGTCCCGCCCTCGCCGGAGCAAAGGGCCTGCTGGACGTCGATGACAAGAAGGGCTGTTGTCATGGAATGGAGGTTTGTAGATGGAGCTGACATTCTGGGCCGGCCGTGTGCCGACCGGTTCAAATGTTAGAGCAAACCCGGCACCCGCAAACCGTGCTTGCGTGCAACCCATGCCAGACAGTGATTTCTATCATCAGGCCTGGACAACGAGGGGGCCAAGGCCTCCGTGCGATAGAACTCGATGAACTGAGCGGTCACATTGGGGAGTGACTCAAGTTTCTTGAGGACCAGCGCTTCAGCCGCTGCCGTGTTACCAACCCAAAGGGCAATATCCACCGTCCAATCGGGTATCCACGTCATCTCCGTACGCTCGAGAAGACGCGCGGATAGGCTTTCCCTGGTTCGGCAAACGTCAAACGCAGGTATAGCCAATTCATGAACGGTTTTCACCATCGAATCAATTTCCGCTTGCCGCCCGGCGGGGTCGGCAAGTTGCCACTTCAGGTACTCATGCGCCGCAGAGAGGTATCCAATCTGTGTGGCCCATAGATGATCACCCGTGGTAACGCCGCCATTTGCTTCGCGCCACCTGGCCAGTTCAGCGGACCTCGTCCGGGCGTGCATCGCGACGCCCACATGGGACCCAGAGGAATTGGCACTATCGGCCTGGAATGACACGACGTGCGTGAATGGTCCGACTTTCCTTGAAAAATGAAGTCCGCTTTTGGACCATCGAAACCCCAACCCCGTGAAGGCCCCCGCGACCGCCGCGCATGAGCTTGCAATCACATCGGCGACGCGCTCCGTGCCGGGAGCCACCGGCTGGAATCGACCAGACTGGGTCCGCCGACGTGCATCGAGGGTATCCTGAGTGTGATCATCAAGTGAGCGTAGCGATTTGGGCATGGTGGTCGATTTTGCAGCCTGATCTGGCGCAGATATTTGTTCCTGGGTACTCACATATCCCAGTTGAATTTACCAGTCACCAAGCGATTCGGCATCTTCAGGATACCTTCGCCGCCGCGGACTGAAAGTTCGAAGTCCGGCGGCAATTTGCTGTCTCCAGGATTCTTGTAGCGAACGAGCAGGATTTTTGTCTTTGTATCAAATGCCACGACTACCAGGTGCGGCGGCCGAAGTATCAAAGTGGAGCTTGCCCCAGGCGCGGCAAACGACACGCTGGCCAGAACCGGACGCTCCTGCTGCCCCACCTCGAAGTCAAGAACGTAGCCTGCACTTTCAAACGACAAGGAGCCGGTGGCATGCGCGCCTGCGCTTGCGGCGATAGCGAACACGGCGACAGCAAAAGCAGGACGCATACGATTAATCCTTAGCAGGGGTCGCGGCCGCATTCAGGCATCCACAATGCGCACGCTCAACGGAAAGATCAGGCGACATCTGCAACCCGCGATGGCAAGAGTTCGAGGGCCAGGTATTTGGTGCCGGGAACGGGATTGAAGGTGACGGGCGCCGCAGGCTGAAAACCCAAGGATTCATAGATGCGTTGTGCGGCAGAGAACTCAGGCAGGACATCAAGGCAGATGCGGGAGTAGCCCGCTACCCGCGCTTCATCGAGGATGCGTTCGATGAGCCGGCGGCCCAGGTTTTCGCCCCTCGCCTCCGGCCGCACGTAGACGCGCTTCATTTCGCAGGTGGTCGCGTCGACGCGGCGAAGCGCGGCGCAGCCTGCGACAGTCTGCCCCTTCCAGGCTAGAAGCAGGCGGCCTTCAGGCGCAGCGTACTTCCCGGGTAACGCAGCGAATTCCGCCTCGTAATTCTGGAAGGCAAGACTGACGCTTGGGCTGGCCACGTATTCCCGAAGGATGGCGACAACATGTTCAAGGTCGTCGGGAAAGATCGCAGGCTTGATTTCGGTCATCGTGAAAGCGTACCGCATCTCGCGCCGAAGCACACGCCTTCAGGCAACTCACGATGGCAGCTCAGTTGTCGCGAGAATGGTGTATCAACTCCGCCTTGTCCTTTACCAGGCTTGCCGAGCGCCCCGTTTCAAGAAGCACCTTCAGGTCGCACAGGACAATGCTGAACCCTTCGGTGGCATCCACTACCGGGTCCGTGCCGCCGTCGTCTTCAAACCCGCGGACCTCAACACTGGCGACAGTCGCGCCTTTTTGTTCCTCGGCAAACTTCATGTCGACGTCAAGCCTGCCTTCCAGCCAGGAGAACGCAATACGGCGTGGCGCGTCGAATGCGGTGACGCGCACCCGTTCAGTCGCGCCGGGAACCATGAATTGCCACTCAACTTGAGCACCCTGGCTGAGCGGACCGGTGGTACTTTTCAGCCAGAATTTTGTGATGAGATCAGGTTGGACAAACGCATTGAAAACCTCTACTGCGGGGCGTCGAATGAGCATCTTCGCCCCGGCAACCAACTCAGCCATGGGAGCCTCCTTCAATGAGTACGCGAGGTGCGCGGATGAGCAGTCTACGCCGCACTTAAGGCCGGGCGTTCTTCAATGCTTAACGAAATGTATGGAGCCAGACCTGCGGATAAGCTGGCGTTTGTCACCTGCAGTAATGGCCAGATAAGGCCTCCAGCATCCATTCGACTTTGATCACCATGAAATTCGATCGCGCCAGCCAATTTCTGCTTGCACGCCGCACGCGTCCCATCTAAATCGCTATCAAATCAATAGCTGCTTGCGCCCGTCCCTATTGGGCTAGGCCAATTTTTATGCCTGAAAAGCATTTTGGACCGCCGCAGGCCTCATTGACGCCCAACAGGACGGTCATTTAAAGCGCCGAAACAGCGTCTGGAGGGATTTCCAGCCTGGTTTTTGAGCAATTTATGCCGCTAACCCAATGACAACGGGCGCAAGCAGCTATTAAAACAATAGCAACCGGACAAGCGATCAAACCGGCTGGATCGTGATCTCCACCGTCATCGATTCTTCCCCGCCGCCCTGCCGCACACCCTTGATGGGTGGGCAGGCGTTGTAGTCGGTGCCCATGGCCAGTCGCACATGGCGCTGGTCGATCAGGCAGCTGTGGGTCACGTCGATGCTGACCCAGCGGCGTGTAGCCACATCCAGGCACACGTCGCACC
>NZ_JBFUBD010000242.1:0-4224 GCF_056405935.1 Polaromonas sp. P1_E3 | reverse complement strand
CAGTGAGATGCCTGACTCCAAGCTGCCGCAGGTTGACCTGCTCGATGGTGCCCTGACGCGCCAGGAAACCGTGGCGCCCGAGACGCTGGAGATGACCTCGCGGCTGATCGAGAAAAAACTGAAAGATTTCGGCGTGGAAGTGCGTGTGGTGGCTGCGGCGCCAGGCCCCGTCATTACGCGTTATGAGATTGAACCGGCCACGGGCGTCAAGGGTTCGCAGGTCGTCAACCTGGCCAAGGACCTGGCGCGCGCGCTGAGCCTCGTTTCCATCCGCGTGATCGAAACCATTCCCGGCAAGAACTACATGGCGCTGGAGCTTCCCAACGCCAAGCGCCAGTCCATCAAGCTCAGTGAAATCCTGGGCTCGCAGGTGTACAACGAAGCCAAGTCCATGCTCACGATCGGCCTGGGCAAGGACATCAGTGGTGCGGCAGTGGTGGCCGACCTGGCAAAAATGCCGCACTGCCTGGTCGCCGGCACCACCGGCTCCGGCAAGTCGGTCGGCATCAACGCCATGATTTTGAGCCTGCTCTACAAGGCCGATGCGCGCGATGTGCGGCTGCTCCTGATCGACCCCAAGATGCTGGAAATGAGTGTCTACGAAGGCATTCCACACCTGCTGGCCCCGGTGGTCACCGAYATGCGCCAGGCCGCCCACGGCTTGAACTGGTGTGTGGCCGAGATGGAAAAGCGCTACAAGCTGATGAGCAAGCTCGGCGTGCGCAACCTGGCCGGTTACAACGCCAAACTTGATGAGGCCAAGGCCAAGGGCGAATTCATCTACAACCCTTTCAGCCTTACGCCCGAGCAGCCCGAGCCGCTGGAGCGCCTGCCCTACATCGTGGTCGTGATCGACGAACTCGCCGACCTGATGATGGTGGTCGGCAAGAAGATTGAAGAACTCATTGCCCGCCTGGCGCAAAAAGCCCGGGCCGCCGGCATCCACCTGGTGCTGGCCACACAACGCCCCAGTGTCGACGTGATCACCGGCCTGATCAAAGCCAATATCCCGACCCGCCTGTCCTTCCAGGTCAGCAGCAAGATCGACAGCCGGACCATTCTTGACCAGATGGGTGCCGAGGCCTTGTTAGGAATGGGTGACATGCTTTACATGCCGAGTGGTACAGGCTTTCCAATCCGGGTGCATGGTGCGTTTGTGAGCGATGACGAAGTGCACCGCGTGGTGGCCTACCTCAAGCTGCAGGGTGAACCCAATTACATCGACGGCGTACTCGAGGGCGGTACGGTCGATGGCGAAGACGGCGACCTGCTGGGGGACGGTAGTGGCGGCAACGGCGGCGGCGAAAAAGATCCGATGTACGACCAGGCTGTGGAAGTCGTGCTGAAGAACCGAAAGGCCAGCATCTCGCTGGTGCAGCGTCATCTCAAGATCGGCTACAACCGCGCCGCGCGGCTGGTCGAAGACATGGAAAAAGCCGGGCTGGTCAGCGCCATGAGCGGCAGCGGCCAGCGCGAAATCCTGGTGCCCTCGCGGGCGGAGTGACGATCATGAAGAAATATTTTGCTACTGTTTTGATAGCTGCTTGCGCCCATCCTGTATGGGCTAACGGCCTTGAAAGCCTGGAAACTTTTGTGAAGACCGTCAGCAGCGGCCGCGCCGAGTTCACCCAGGTAGTGACCGCGCCGGGCAAGGACGGCCAGGCCGCGCGCAGCAAGACCTCAAACGGTACGTTCGAGTTTTCGCGCCCCAACCGCTTCCGCTTTGTCTACAAGAAACCTTTTGAGCAAACCATCGTGGCCGACGGCCAGACTTTGTGGCTTTATGACGCTGACCTGAACCAGGTCACCTCGCGCAAGCAGTCGAGTGCTCTGGGATCAACGCCTGCGGCGTTGATCGCTGCGGCCCCCGACCTGCGGGCGCTGCAAGCTGATTTCACCCTCGCTGCGGCGCCCGATGCCGATGGCCTGCAGTGGGTGGTTGCTACGCCCAAAGCCAAGGACGGGCAGCTGCAGACCGTGCGTGTGGGTTTTCGCCCCGGCGAAAAATCCTCGGGCCTCGCCGCGCTTGAAATTCTTGACAGCTTTGGGCAGCGCTCCGTGTTGAGCTTCAGCAAGGTCGAAGTCAATCCCAGCCTGCCGGCCGATACATTCCGCTTCGTACCGCCTCCGAAGGCGGATGTGATCAAGCAGTAAAGACGGTTAAAACGGCGGCGTCGCGCCGGCGCAGCACACGCATTTAAGACAGCACGGCGCAAGAGACTCATGGCCACCAAATCCTCCCACCAGCCCCTGGCCGAACGCTTGCGCCCTCAAAACCTGGGCGAAGTGATCGGCCAGCAGCACTTGCTGGGTGAGGGCATGCCACTGCGCATCGCCTTCGAATCGGGACAGCCGCACAGCTGCATCCTCTGGGGCCCTCCCGGCGTCGGCAAGACCACCATTGCACGGCTCATGGCGAACAGCTTTGACGCCCACTTCATCACCATCTCCGCCGTGCTTGGGGGCGTCAAGGATATCCGGGAAGCGGTTGAGCAGGCGTCCATCTGGCAAGGGCAGGGCGGCAAGCGCACGATTGTTTTTGTGGATGAGGTGCATCGCTTCAACAAAAGCCAGCAGGATGCTTTTTTGCCGCATGTGGAAAGTGGCCTTTTTACGTTCATCGGCGCCACCACGGAAAACCCTTCATTCGAGGTGAATTCGGCCTTGCTCTCGCGTGCCGTGGTATACGTATTGCAGCCGCTCGGCGAAGCGGATCTCAAGCAAATAGTGGCCAGAGTGCTTGCTGAGCGTGCGCTACCAGCTATCGAAACCATAGCAGACGAGGCCGTTGACCGGCTCGTGGCCTATGCCGACGGCGACGCCCGCCGACTCCTCAACACGCTCGAATCYCTCAGCGTGGCAGCCAAGGCCGAAAAAGTGACCGGCGTTACGGATGCCTGGCTGCTCAAGGTGCTGGGTGAGCGGTTGCGGCGCTATGACAAAGGCGGCGAACAGTTCTACGACACCATCTCGGCGCTGCACAAGTCAGTGCGTGGCTCAGACCCCGACGCCGCGCTCTACTGGTTCATGCGCATGCTCGACGGCGGGGCCGAGCCGCGCTACATGGCACGCCGGCTGGTGCGCATGGCCAGCGAAGACATTGGCCTGGCCGACCCACGGGCTCTTCGCATGGCACTGGACGCGGCCGAGGTTTATGAACGCCTTGGTTCCCCCGAGGGCGAACTGGCGCTGGCCCAGTGCGTCATCTATCTGGCGGTCGCGCCCAAGTCCAATGCCGTTTACAAAGCCTTCAACGAAGCCAAAGCCTTCATCAGCAAGGACGGCACCCGCCCGGTGCCCCTGCATTTGCGCAATGCACCAACAAAGCTCATGAAGCAGCTCGACTACGGCAAAAACTACCGTTACGCCCATGACGAGGAAGACGGCTTTGCGGCAGGCGAAAATTATTTTCCCGAGGGAATGGCTGCGCCGGGCTTTTACCGCCCCGTCAACAGGGGGCTGGAGATACGTATTGCAGATAAGCTGAATGAGTTGAAAATTAAGAACAATAAGAAAAGCTAATAAAAAACAAAAGCCGCTGATAAAGGCTGATCCAGCCCCGAAAATACACTTCCTCAAGGGTAAACCCCRCGAAAACCGCATCGCTGGCTCGATTCTCGCTAGAGACGCTTGGCTACAATTTGCGGATTAGCTCGCCAACTTCACCAGCCATCCGGCTTTGATAGGCGGGCTTTTTGTTAACTCGCGCCAGCCACCGGTGATCCCGGCGGCAGGCGGCCGCCAGGCAGGGTTGGCAATTTATTTACACGGGAGAGTGAGTTATGGAAGTATTGCTACAGCAGATCATCAATGGTCTGGTGCTGGGCAGCATGTATGCCCTGATCGCCTTGGGCTACACGATGGTGTACGGCATCATCAACCTGATCAACTTTGCGCACGGCGAAGTGCTGATGGTGGGCGCTTTGACAAGCTGGACCATCATCGGCCTGATGCAAGACTCCATGCCGGGAACGCCGGGCTGGATCATTCTGCTGATATCGCTGCTGATCGCTTTTGTCGTTTGCGGCGCCCTCAATTTCGCCATTGAGAAAATCGCCTACCGGCCGCTGCGAAACTCTCCCAAGCTGGCCCCGTTGATCACCGCCATCGGCATGTCGCTGTTGCTGCAGACGCTGGCCATGATCATCTGGAAGCCCAACTACAAGCCTTATCCCACGCTGTTGCCTTCCGAGCCTTTCCAGGTCGGCGGCGCCGTCATCACCG
>NZ_JBFUBD010000241.1:0-4225 GCF_056405935.1 Polaromonas sp. P1_E3 | reverse complement strand
CTTTTGTGCGCAGCGAAAACAACGGCGTGATCCGCGAGGCCGTGCTGCGCGAATTGAAGCGCGGCGGACAAGTCTACTTCCTGCACAACGAGGTCGAGACCATCCAGAACCGGCGCGAAAAGCTCGAAGAAATACTGCCCGAGGCGCGCATCGCCGTGGCGCACGGCCAGATGCCCGAGCGCGAACTTGAGCGCGTGATGAAGGACTTCATCGCCCAGCGCTACAACCTGCTGCTGTGCTCGACCATCATCGAAACCGGCATTGACGTTCCGACCGCCAACACCATCGTGATGAGCCGCGCCGACAAATTCGGCCTGGCGCAGCTGCACCAGCTGCGCGGCCGTGTGGGCCGCAGCCACCACCAGGCCTACGCCTACCTGATGGTGCCCGACATCGAAGGCCTCACCAAGCAGGCCGGCCAGCGGCTCGAAGCCATCCAGCAGATGGAAGAGCTGGGCTCGGGCTTTTACCTGGCGATGCATGACCTGGAAATCCGCGGCACCGGCGAAGTGCTGGGCGAGAACCAGAGCGGCAACATGCTGGAAGTCGGCTTTCAGCTCTACAACGAGATGCTCAGCGAAGCTGTCGCCTCGCTCAAGGCCGGGCGCGAACCCGACCTGCTGTCGCCGCTCAGCGTGACGACCGAGATCAACCTGCACGCCCCAGCCCTGCTGCCCAACGATTACTGCGGCGACGTGCACCTGCGACTGTCCTTCTACAAAAAGCTGGYAACCGCCAGGAACACCGACCAGATCGACGCGCTTCTTGAGGAAATCGTCGACCGCTTTGGCAAGCTGCCGCCGCAGGCGCAGACGCTGATCGACKTGCACCGCCTGCGCGTGATTGCCCGGCCTTACGGCGTGGTCAAGGTGGATGCCGCACCCGGCGCGATCAGCATTACCTTCAAGAAGGACCCGCCCATCGACTCGATGGCCATCATGCATCTCATCCAGAAAAACCGGCACATCAAGCTGGCCGGCAACGACAAGCTGCGCATCGAGCGCGAACTGCCTGAACCCAAAGACCGTGCGCAAATGGTGCGCGACGTGTTGCGCTCTCTCGGACAACCTAAAACAGAAACCATCCCCGCATGACCCCGACTGAAATCTCCCCCGGCCTCGTGATCAACATTGCAACGCCCGACCTCAAGCTCAGCGACTTCAAGCTGATCGCCTTTGACATGGATTCCACACTCATCAATATCGAATGCGTGGACGAAATTGCTGACGCAGCCGGCCGCAAGGCCGAGGTGGCCGCCATCACCGAAGCCGCCATGCGCGGCGAGATCAGCGACTACAAGGAAAGCCTGCGCCAGCGCGTGGCGCTGCTCAAGGGTGTGAGTGTGGCCAGCATGGACGAGGTCTACCGCCAGCGCCTGAAGCTCAACCCCGGCGCCGCCGAGCTGGTGCACGCCTGCAAGGAAGCGGGCATGAAGGTGCTGCTGGTGAGCGGCGGCTTTACCTTCTTCGCCAACCGTGTCCGCGACGAACTTGGTATTGACTACACGCGATCCAATGTACTGGAAGTGCAGGACGGTTTTCTCACAGGCAGGATGGTCGACCAGCCCTGGGGCGACATCTGCGACGGCGAGGAAAAGCGCAGGATGCTGCTGGAGACCTGCGGCAACCTGGGTATCAATCCCCTGCAGGCGATTGCCATGGGCGACGGCGCCAACGACCTGCCCATGATGGGCGTGGCCGGCCTGTCGGTGGCTTACCACGCCAAGCCGCGTGTGCGCGAGCAGGCCATGGTCGCCATCAACGAGGGCGGCCTGGACCGCCTGCTGGAGCTTTTCAACTGAGGCGCACGGTCGGGCGCATCCTGGCCGTTGCCACGCCCGCGCATCAATCCTTCCCGAATAAGTCAACGATCCCGCAGCCATAACGCCTTATAAGCAGACAACAGAACCAACGACACCGATACCCATGGGTTTTTTCAAACGATTCGAAAGCCAGCTCCCCGCCTACCCTGACGCCGACCCGTCCTTGCCACCAAAAGGTTTTATGGCCTTTCTATGGGCCTGCACCGAAGGCGCGCGCGGCTACATCCTGCTGCTGGCGCTGCTCTCGGCGGTCATGGCAATTTTTGAAGCGCTGATGTTCGCCATGCTGGGCCGCATCGTCGACTGGCTAGGCAAGACGGCACCCGCCAACCTGTGGACCGAGCATGGCAATACGCTGGGCTGGCTCGCGTTCATCGTGGTGGCCAGCATCGCCGCCGTGGCGCTGCAAACCACGGTGAAGCACCAGACGCTGGCGATCAACTTCCCGATGCGGCTGCGCTGGAACTTTCACCGCCTGATGCTGGGGCAAAGCATGTCCTTCTACCAGGACGAATTCGCCGGCCGGCTGACCACCAAGGTCATGCAGACCGCGCTGGCGGTGCGCGACACGCTCTTCGTGCTGGCCGATGTGCTGGTGGCCATGGGGGTCTACATCGCCACCATGACGGTGCTGGCCGCGGCCTTCGACATGAAGCTGGTGGCGCCCTTCCTGGTCTGGCTGGCGCTTTATATCGCCAGCCTCTATTACTTCGTGCCACGGCTGGGCCGTATCGGCAAGCAGCAGGCCGACGCCCGCTCCCTGATGACGGGCCGCATCACCGACGCCTACACCAACATCACCACCGTCAAGCTGTTCTCACACACCCGGCGCGAAGCCGGCTTTGCACGCGATGCGATGAGCGAGTTCATGAAGACCGGCTACAGCCAGATGCGCCTTGTGAGCGCGTTCGAAATCGTCAACCACACGCTCAGCATGGGCCTGATCCTCGGCATGGCCGGCACTTCCCTGTGGCTCTGGCACCTGGGCCAGGTCGGCGCGGGCGCCGTGGCCGCAGCCACGGCCATGGCGCTGCGCCTGCAGGGCATGTCGCACTGGATCATGTGGGAGACCACCAGCCTTTTTGAAAGCGTGGGCACCGTGCAGGACGGCATCAACACGCTTTCGCGGCCGCACACCATCGTGGACGAGCCCGGCGCGGTCGCGCTCGACGTGCCGCGCGGTGAAGTGCGCTTTGAAGCCGTGAACTTCAGCTACGGCAAGAACAAGCCCGTGATCGACCAGCTGACGTTGACCGTCAGGCCCGGCGAAAAGATCGGCCTGATCGGCCGCTCTGGGGCCGGCAAGTCGACGCTGGTCAACCTGCTGCTGCGGTTTTACGACCTGGACAGCGGGCGCATCCTGATCGACGGCCAGGACATCGCCACCGTGACGCAAGACAGCCTGCGCGGCCACATCGGCATGGTGACGCAGGACACCTCGCTGCTGCACCGCTCGGTGCGCGACAACATCACCTACAGCCGCCCGGACGCGAGCGACGAGGACATGCGCCTGGCCGCACGGCGCGCCGAGGCCGATACCTTCATCGCCGACCTGACCGACCCGCACGGCCGCCACGGCTACGACGCTCACGTGGGCGAGCGTGGTGTGAAGCTCTCGGGCGGCCAGCGCCAGCGCATCGCGATTGCGCGGGTGATGCTCAAGGATGCGCCCATCCTGCTGCTGGACGAAGCCACCAGCGCACTCGACTCCGAAGTCGAAGTCGCCATCCAGAGCAGCCTGAACACGCTGATGCAGGGCAAAACGGTGATTGCGATTGCCCACCGCCTCTCGACCATCGCCGCCATGGACCGGCTGATCGTGCTGGACCAGGGGCGCATCGTCGAAGAAGGCGATCACCGCAGCCTGCTGGCCAACGGCGGCCTGTACGCGCGCCTCTGGGCCCACCAGAGCGGCGGCTTTTTGAGTGACAACCTGGAAGAAGAGGTGGCGGTTTGACACAGCCGCCGCGCCGCAGGTCAAGACTCTGAGACCCGCTCAGGAGGCGGCACCCGGTTGCTATTACTTTTATAGCTGGTTGCGCTTGATTCTAAAGGGCTCCAGCCTATTTTCTTGAAAACGGCCTGCGGAAAGCCTGCCCATGCGGGACTCAGGTTCTTTCAATCACCGTGCGTCCCGCCTGCACCGCAAACTCCGCCAGCGTTTGCACGCCGCTGTCCACGCGCGTCACGTCGCTCACCACACGCAAGGTAGTAGTCAACTTGCGTGGGGTCAGCTCCACCACGCCGTAGCCTTTGCGCTCCGAGTCCGCAAACACGAAGTGCGGATTTTCGGCAAGGTAATCCGGGATTTTTGCGTTGCCGGCCGAGCGGGACGTGATGCTGGTGCCGCAGAACTCCGTACCCACCGTCGGGCTGGCGGCATCGGCGTAGTCGGCCTTGATG
>NZ_JBFUBD010000240.1:0-4231 GCF_056405935.1 Polaromonas sp. P1_E3 | reverse complement strand
AGCTCATCCTGGGCAAGGACCATGACGATTCGTTGCTGCTGGTTGAGAATGACCGTGCCCTGGCTTTTGCCATGGACGACATCCTGCTGTTCGGCCTGATGGCGAACTCCAAGAACCCGGCGGCGCTGGAAGTCGTAGGTGATTCCCTGCAGGTGGAACCGTATGCCTGCATGCTGCGCAAGGACGACCCCGAGTTCAAGAAACTGGTGGACGGCACGATCACCCGCCTGATCAAGTCCGGCGAGTTTGCCAAGATGTACGCCAAGTGGTTCACGTCGCCCATCCCGCCAAAGGGCGTGAACCTGAACCTGCCGATGAGTGAAGAGCTGAAGGCCAACCTCAAGGCGCTGAGCGACAAGCCGGCCATGTAAAGCTGACGGGAGCGCCGCCGCGCCGCTCCCGTTGTGCTGCCGGCCTGTTCGGGCCGGCAGCTTTCCTCTTCCCAAAAAAGATTATTCCCGGAGCCATGCGGCTCAGGTGGCCGGCGTGCGCCTGCACGAGCGGGATTGCAACGCCATTGGCAATGAAAGGCAAGATATGAGCAGAACCCGTGTGGTCGGCATCCTGGGCGGCATGGGCCCGGCTGCGGGCGCCGACTTTGCCCGGTTGTTTGTCAGCGCCTGTGCGGACCATATGCGCTCACTGGACATCCCGGTAACAGACCAGGCTTTTCCCGAGCATTGGCTGGCCCAGGTGCCGGTGCCGGACCGCAGCACCGCGCTGGGTTCGCCCGAACCGGGTGGCCACCAGCCGCTGGACCCGATGCTGCAGGCGATGGGCAAGCTGGCCGCGCTGGGCGCCACCACGGTGGCGGTGGCCTGCAACACGGCCCACGCCTGGCATGGTGCGTTGCAGGAGCGGTTTCCCCAGCTCGAAGTGTTGCATGTAGCGCGCGAAGTGGCACAAAACCTGGCCCGCCGCGGTGTGCGCGAAGTGGGCCTTCTGGCGACCGAGGGCACTTATCGCGCAGGCCTCTATGACCAGGCCCTGCGCCAGGCCGGCCTGCAATGCCACATCCCTTCTGCAGAGGAGCGCGAGGTTGTAATGCGCGGCATTTACGATGGCGTCAAAGCCGGCAACATGGCCCTGGCTCACGGGTGTTTTGCGGCCGTTGCCAGCGCGCTTGCCGGTCGGCATGGCCTTTCAGCGCTGGTACTGGGCTGTACGGAGATTCCGCTGGCACTGAGCGCGGTGCCCGGCATGGACGAGCTGGAGCTGGTGGACCCGGCGGCCTTGCTGGCGAAGGCACTGGCGCAACGCGCCTACGCCTGAGCTGCGCCGGCGCCGCGCGCGTGATTTTTGGTGAAATCGGCCTTCTGGCCAATAGTGACGGGCGCAAGCAGCTATCAATTTGGTAGCGGCTGATGTGGCGGCCTCCGGCGCTCAATCCGCCGATGCGCTCCAGCGGTTGTCCCAGGCCTTGTCAAGCGTGCGGCGGTCGCGTTTGGTTGGGCGGCCATGTTCCAGGCTACCGGCCGGGTCGGCTGCCACCCGGCGCTGCTCGGCGGCCTCGGCTTTGAGGCGCAGGCTTTCCCCGGTTTCTTCATAAAGCTGCTGGGCCACCGGGGCTGCACCCCGCTGTTTGCTGATGCCGCGCACCATCAGGGTACGGGTGTAAGGGCCCTGCCGCAGCGTCACGGTGTCGCCCGCTTTGACTTCACGGGCCGGCTTGGCTTCAACGCCATTGACTCGGACGCGGCCTTTGTCAATTTCTTCCACAGCCAGCGCGCGGGTCTTGTAGAAGCGGGCCGCCCACAGCCATTTGTCGATTCGCAATTTGTCCATTGGGCATTATTCTGTACCAAGGCACCAGGCCCTGCGTAGGATGGCGCCGCACAATTACGTCGTGGGCAGGCGTACCGTGGCGTCCAGTCCCGTCACGAGGCCATGCACGACGCGGTTTTCCWGGGAAATGCTGCCATGCATGGTTTCGGTGATCTCGCGGCAAATGGCCAGGCCAAGGCCGGAGCCGTGGCGCACGTTTCCTGCGGAAAAAGGCTGGTAAAGCCGCGCCGACAGCTCCGCCGACACGCCCGGTCCGCTGTCGCTGATGGTCATGGCGGCAACGCGGGCGTCGCACACGATGCGCACCGCCAGCGTGCCGCCGGCCGGTGTGTGCTTGATGGCGTTGTGCAGCAGGTTGCGCGTGAGCTCGCCCAGCATCCATTCATGCGATGTGACGCGCGCAGGCACAGTTTCAATTTCGAAATCGATGTCCTTTTCGGCGATCAGCGGCGAGAGATCCAGCGCCACCGAGCGCACCACCTGCGCCAGGTCGATGGCCTGCAGGTCGGCCTGCTGGCGCAATTGTTCCACCTTGGCCAGCGCCAGCATCTGGTTGGCGAGCACAGTGGCGCGATCCACCGTCTGGTTGATTTCCGCCAGCGCGTCACGGGCATCCATGTCGCCGCGCAGCGCGGACTGCACCTGCACCTTGAGTACGGCCAGCGGTGTGCGCAGCTGGTGGGCGGCGTCGCGCACAAAGCGCTTCTGGTTGTCCAGCAGGTGCTGCAGCCGGCCCATCACCTCGTTGGTGGCATCCACCAGCGGCAGCAATTCGCGGGGTGCGTCCGGCGCGGTAATTGCCGTCAGGTCGCCTTCGGGGCGGGCCTGTAGTTCTGCACTGAGGCGGCGTACCGGCCGCGTCGCACGCTGCACCACGACGACCGCCACCAGGGCGATCACCGCCAGCAGCAGGGCCTGTCGCCACAACGTGTCGAACAGGATTTTTCGGGCGAGTGTCTTGCGCAGCTCCAGCGTTTCGGCGACCTGGATCACCGCCATGGCGCGGCCTTTTGCACTGGCCACGGGCTGCAGCAAAACGGCGACCCGCACCTCGTCGCCCATGAAAATGTCGTCGTAAAAATCCACCAGCGCCGAATAGGGCGGCCGTGCCGGGATGCGCCCGCGCCAGAACGGCAGCTGGGAAAAACCGGACACCATCGCGCCGCTGAGGCTGGACACCCGGTAAAAAAGCCGGCTCTGGTTGTCGGCCTCAAAGGCCTCCAGCGCCGCGTAGGGCACCGTGACGCGCAGTTCAGACTGCTCGTCATAGCCGGTCACGTCGAGCTGCTCACCAATGGACTTGGCCGAAGCCAGCAGCGTGCGGTCATACGCCGTGTTCACCGCGCCCAGCGCCTGCTGGTAGAGGCTGAAGGTGTTGGCTACCACCAGCAGCCCTACCGGCAAAAGAATGCCGATGAGCAGGTACCGGCGCAGGGAAATGGCGCCGGCGCCCGTGGCCTGCACTGCGTCCGGTTTCGCGCCGTGTGCGGCGATGGCCGCTTGGTTGTTCTTGTCTTCGGTGGTTGCCGCCTCTGCGTTGTGCTGCAGCTGGGGGGGCTGTGCGGCGCTCATGCATCCACTTTCAGCAGGTAGCCCAGGCCACGCAGCGTGACCAGCGTGACGCCGGTCTGCGCAAGCTTCTTGCGCAGGCGGTACACCACCACTTCCACGGCTTCATATTGCACATCTGCCTCGCCCGGGAACACCAGTTCGAACAGACGTTCCTTGGACACCGCATGGCCGGGTTTGGCGATCAGGGCCTGCAACAGCGCCAGTTCGCGCGGGGTCAGCTCCAGCACCTGGTCGCGGTGATAGATGGCCCCGCTGTCTTTCTCATAGCGCAATTCGCCGACGATTTGCGCGCCCGCATCGTTTTCCGGGGGGAGGGCAGTTGCCGCGCGCCGGCGGCTCAGCGCGCGCAGGCGTGCTTCCAGCTCGTCCAGGTCAAAGGGTTTGGGCAGGTAGTCGTCGGCGCCGGTGTTCAGGCCCATGATGCGGTCGCCGACTGTGCCGCGCGCGGTCAAAATCAGCACCGGCGTGGCCAGTCCCCTGAGCCGTGCCTGTTCCAGCACCTGCAAGCCATCCATGCCCGGAAGGCTGAGGTCCAGCACCACGACGTCTGGCTGCGTGTCCGTCCATTGCGCCAGCGCMTGACGGCCGTCGGTGCAGCTGAAAACCTCCATGCCGCGCCGCCCCAGGGCGCGCTGCAGCGCAGCCTGCATCGAGGCATCGTCTTCGATCAACAACAATTTCATGGGGGGCAGCATGGGTAAGGCCATGAAAACATGGGGTTTACGGGCCCCAGACATTAGCACTTTCCCCAATACTTGCGGACAGCCGTTTGACAGAAACGAAGCGCATGATAAGCCCGTGGTCGGCTGGATACCTTCGCCAGCCCGGCAAGCTCAACAATTTCATATTCCTATTTTCAAGGAGACATTCATGC
>NZ_JBFUBD010000239.1:0-4235 GCF_056405935.1 Polaromonas sp. P1_E3 | reverse complement strand
ACTGGGGCCTGTGGTGCATCGCCTGCGCCGCTTGCACCGGTATTGTTTCACTGATCCTTGAACGGCTGCACAGGGCTGCCAGCGACATCGGAAAGCTTGCCGCAGGGACCTTGCTGTTCTGCGGGATTTGCCTGTTTTGCGCTCAGGGCATCGTGGAAGGCGCCAATGTGCACTTCGATTCATCCCCCGTGGCCAGAGTCACCACCCAGATTCTCCGGATCGAAGCTCCCTCGGGCACCAAGGGGGGAGCGACTTTGCACCTTGCAAACTGGGATGCAGGAGACTCTGTAAAGGTTGTGAAAGCAAGGCAGGATGTGCGGATTTTTCATATGGACCTGGACAAAAAATACGTCACATTCCATGTTCGCAAAGGTTTCTTCGGCGTCCCTTATGCCTCTGAATTCAAGTGACACAGCCGCAAGCAGGTAAACGGTATTTGATTCAGGAAAATTGCGAATATCCTTGGTCACGGCTTACAAGGCGTTACCCGGGTTTGCATGCCGGATGTGAGGCCACAGGAGCGCTCAKGCGTTGAAAAGACCTGTACACAGGAGCTTTTCATGAACTACAAGCGTTTGTCTGCCCTGGCCGTATCCGCAGGCCTGGCCGTTTTCCTGTCCGGTTGCGTGGTGGCGCCCATTGACCCCGGCCCAGTGGCGGTCTATCCGTCCCGTCCCGTCTACGTCCAGCCGGCGCCTATCGTGGTCGCGCCAGCTCCCGGCTATTACTACCGTCCGTATCGGTACAGGCACTGGCGTTAAGGCCTTTGCGCTCGCGTGCCGCACCCCGATAATCGGTGCATGACCATACGCGAAATCCTCAAAATGGGCGACCCGCGGCTGCTGCGCGTGGCCCAGCCCGTCACCGCGTTCGACACTGACGAGTTGCACCTGCTGATCTCGGACATGTTTGACACCATGCGCGCCGTCAATGGCGCAGGCCTGGCGGCCCCGCAGATAGGCGTTGACCTGCAGTTGGTAATCTTCGGGACTGACACGGTCAACCCACGCTATCCCGATGCACCGGTAGTGCCGCGTACCGTCCTGTTAAACCCGTTGATTACGCCGCTGGGCCCTGAAGAAGAAAATGGCTGGGAAGGCTGCCTTTCGGTGCCCGGCCTGCGCGGCCTTGTGCCGCGCCTCTCGCGAATTCGTTACAGCGGCTTTGACCAGTATGGCGATGCCATTGAGCGTTCGGTGGACGGCTTTCATGCGCGGGTGGTGCAGCATGAATGCGATCACCTGATCGGCACGCTGTATCCCATGCGTATCCGCGATTTCAGCCAGTTTGGCTTCACTGAAGTGCTGTTCCCCGGACTGGACGCGTCGGACGACGACTGACCAAGGGAACCCCGAGGGGTACACTGAAGCGGATCGAGGGCTATTTCGCCCCGCCAGAGCGTGTTGTACGCAAGGAAGGTTTTCCGGATGTCGCACGCTCCCGTTCCGGGCGCAGTTCTCATCACCGGAGCTGCCTCGCCACCCCCTTACCAGCTGAAATTTGAAACCGTAAGCGGCAGCGGCGACGACCTGCAGCTGCGCTCCTTGCTGGACCGGCAGCAATTCCATGACCCTCTCGGCGAGGCCGAGCGCGAAGGTATCTCCTCGTCGGCCTGGCCGATATTCGGCTTGCTGTGGCCGTCTGGCCGTGTATTGGCCCATGCCATGCTGACCTTTGAACTGGACGGTAAACGCATCCTGGAGCTCGGTTGCGGCCTGGCGCTTGCCAGTCTTGTGGTTCACCGGCGGCGCGGCGACATTACCGCCAGCGATTGCCATCCGCTGGCGGCAGACTTTCTTCTGGAAAACCTCAAACTCAACCATCTGCCGGTCATGAAATACCAGACGGGTAACTGGTCGCGCGAGAACCCACTGCTTGGGCGTTTTGACTTGATCATCGGCAGTGATGTGCTTTATGACCGCGGCCAGCCCGAGGTGTTGTCCCGGTTTATTGAGCTGCATGCGCTGCCGCACACCGAGGTGCTGATCGTCGATCCGGATCGCGGCAACCGGGCCAGCTTCAATCGCAAAATGGAGGCGCTGGGTTATTCGCGCACTGAAACACGAATCGCCGAGCTGCCGGATGGCGGCAGCTACAAGGGGCGATTGTTGCAATACCTGCGCAAACCGGCCGTTTGAAATTTCATTGCATTTTCAATTCAATGCGAGGGCAGGCGTGGCGCCGCAGACAGTGCTACAGCACGGCAAGGCGGCGCAACAGCCTATCGACTTGAATTGGGATCGAGTCAGGTATTGAGCGCTTCGAGCAGCTCAGTCTCAATCGCGATTTGCGCCTTGTTGTGCTGCAGCTCGGGGCCATCAATCAGGAAGGTATCTTCCACACGCTCGCCCAGGGTACTGACCTTGGCCAGCTGCAGGTTGATACGGTGGCGTGCCAGCACCCGCGCGATGCGGTAGAGCAGCCCGGCCCGGTCGCTCGCCGAGACGCTGAGCAACCAGCGCTGGGCTTTTTCATCGGGTCGCAGGTCCACACGCGGCGCAATGGGAAAGCTCTTGACCCGGCGCGACACGCGGCCTTTGCTCGGAGCGGGTAATGGGCCGGGGTTCTCGATCGTGCGGTCCAGCTCAGCCTCGACCATGGCGGCCAGTTCGCGGTAATGATCGGCCAGCGTCGGGCTGACCACCTGAAAGGTGTCCAGCGCGTAGCCRTTTTTSGCSGTGTGRATCTTGGCGTCCAGAATGCTGAARCCGGCTTCGTCAAARTAGCCGCAGATGCGSGCAAACAGRTCGGGCGCRTCGGGCGTGTAGACCAGCACCTGCATGCCTTCGCCAGCCGACGAACGGCGTGCACGGACAATCGCGTTGGCCTTTCCGACGTGACGCGAAAGCTGTCGTGCGTGCCAAGCGATGTCGGCCGCTTCATGCCGCATGAAATAACTGACGTCCAGCGTGTCCCAGAGCGCCTTGTGGGCCTCGAAGGGTTCGGCGTGCAAGGCCAGCGTGGTGAGCGCTTCACGCTTGCGGGCCTCCACCTCGGCATCGGCATCGGGTGCGCGGCCGCCCAATACACGCAGGGTGTAGCGGTACAGGTCTTCCAGCAGCTTGCCCTTCCAGGCATTCCAGACCTTGGGGCTGGTACCGCGGATGTCGGCCACCGTCAGCAAATAGAGCGCGGTCAGGTAACGCTCGTTGCCCACGCGCTTGGCAAATGCGGCAATCACTTCCGGGTTGCTCAGGTCTTCCTTCTGGGCGATGCGGCTCATGCTCAGGTGCTCACCGACCAGGAATTCGATCAGTTTCGCGTCTTCAGCCGCAATGCCGTGCTGGCGGCAAAAAACGCGCACGTCCTTGCAGCCGAGCTCGGAATGGTCGCCGCCGCGGCCCTTCGCGATGTCGTGGAACAGCGCGGCGATGTAAAGAATCCAGGGTTTGTCCCAGCCGGCTGCGAGCTGCGAGCACATCGGGTACTCATGCGAGTGCTCGGCCATGAAAAAACGCCGCACATTGCGCAGCACCATCAGGATGTGCTGGTCCACCGTGTAGACGTGGAACAGGTCGTGCTGCATCTGCCCGACGATCTTGCGGAAGATCCAGAGGTAGCGGCCCAGCACGGAGGTCTGGTTCATCAGCCGCATGGCATGGGTGATGCCTTCGGGCTGCTGCAGGATGCGGCGGAAGGTATCGCGGTTAACCGGGTCGCTGCGGAACCTGCTGTTCATCAGCCCGCGGGCGTTGTAGAGCGCGCGCAACGTGCGTGCCGACAGGCCCTTGATACCCACGGTGGTCTCAAATACCAAAAAGGTTTCCAGGATGGCGTGCGGTTCGCGCGCATACAGGTCGTCGCTGACCACCTCCAGCATACCGGCCTTGTCGAAAAACCGTTCGTTGATGGGCCGCAGCGGGTAGGTGTTGGGGTTGAGCCGTTCTTCGATATTGAGCAGCAGGATCTGGTTGAGCTGGGTGACTGCCTTGGCTGCCCAGTAGTAGCGTTTCATCACGGCTTCGCTGGCTCGGCGCGGCAGCTTGCTGCCGTCGTCGGCCTCCGCAGAATAGCCAAAGGACTCGGCCACAGCGGTTTGCAGGTCAAACACCAGCCGGTCCTCGCGCCGTCCGGCGATCAGATGCAGGCGGGCGCGTATCAGGCTCAGCAGCGCTTCGTTGGCCTTGATCTGCCGCACCTCGAAAGGCGTGGCCAGGCCGTTGCGGGCCAGGTCGTCCCACGACTTGCCGAGACCCGCAGCGCGCGCTACCCACAAAATCACCTGCAGGTCGCGC
>NZ_JBFUBD010000238.1:0-4262 GCF_056405935.1 Polaromonas sp. P1_E3 | reverse complement strand
CAGCAGGTAGGGCACCACACGCGAGTCCGAGCAGCCAATGAACAGGGTTTTTGGATGCTGGCCCTGTGCCACCAGGTCCTGGAAGCGCTGTTGATGCAGGGGGAAATAGTCGGAGTGAAAACGCCGCAAACGCAACAAGAGCTCGTCGGTGGGTGCGGCTTTTTTTTTGTTCATTGCACGAGAGGTGAATCCGCTCCCTCAAGAGCAATACCTTCAATGTCTGCCTCTCCAATGAGCAGGCTCATGTACTGATGCAAAGCCCTGGCGCGCGACTGCATAGTCAGCAGCGCGGCAATGCGCTCGCGCACTTCTTCGTAGGCGGGCTGGGTGCCGCTGCGGCGCTCCAGCACGTCGACGATGTGAAAGCCAAAACGTGTGTGGAACAGGCGCGGATGCACGCCGGTGCCGGTTTGCGCGTGCTGCAGGTGAAACAGTTCCGTCGCCAGTTCGGGTGCGCAGTCGTCCGGCGTGATCCAGCCGAGGTCACCGCCCTGCGTGCTGCTCGGGCAGTTGGAGAGTTCAGCGGCCAGCTGGGCAAAACGCTCCGGAGCGACGCCCTTGTGCGACAGCTCCAGCAAGGCGCGTTCGGCATGCACGGTCAGTGCCTGGACGTTGACACCGGGCGTGACGGCAAACAGGATATGCCGCACATGCAGCGCCTGGCCCACCAGAAATTGCGCCTTGTGGGCCTCGTAATAACGCCGGCCTTCTTCGTCGCCAGGCAGGGGACTGACTACCTGGCGGTCCACCATGGCCTCGATGATTTCGCGTTCAGCCTGGCCCAGTTCCGGGGCGGTCAGGCCGGTGTGGCGCGGCAGCAGACCTTGCGTCACCGCCTGCTGGCGTAGCAGTTCGGTGTAGGCCAGCTCGCGCAGCGTCGCCGTGTCCGGGCGCTGCCCGCTCGCATGCAGGGCGATGCCATTGACCAGCGCGTCTGGCACGGCGGGCTGGGCTGGCGCAGAAGCACATTGGCAGGAATCGCTGCCGCAGCCTTGGGCCGCGGCGGGTGAAGAAAGCGTTTGACTGGTCATGGAGAGTCCCTGGTTCATGGTGAGGTCAAGGAGCGCCGGGCGACTTGGCCCGGGGAACGCCAAGCCGGCGGCTGCGCACGACCTGGTAAGGGCGAAGCAGGTAGCCGACCGACGCGAAGCCGCTCCACACATGCACCAGGCGGCTGAATGGGAACAGCAGGAAGATGGTCATCCCGAATACGAGGTGAAGCAGATAGGGCCAGGGCAGGCCCGCCAGCACCGCGGAATCCACCGCGCGCAAGGTGAGGATGCGCTGCGCCCAGTCGGCCAGTATCAGCATCACGCTGCCGTCGGAGTGCGCCCAGGAAAAGGGCAGGGTAATCAAGCCGACCACCAGTTGCACCCACAAAATCAACAGGATGGCCAGGTCGGTTCTGTGGCTGGTATAGCGGATGCGTGGGTCAAACACACGGCGATAGATCAACATGGACAGCCCGATAAAACACAGGATGCCGAAAGCACCGCCCGAGTAGATGGCGATCTTTTGCTTGACCGACGCTTCCAGGAAATGGGCGTAGAACGCGTGCGGTGCCAGTAGGCCGACCAAGTGACCAAAAAACAGAAACAGGATACCCACATGGAACAGGTTGCTGCCCCAGCGCAGCAGGCCGGTGCGCAGCAGCTGCGACGAGTCGCTTTTCCAGGTGTACTGGTCGCGGTCGAAACGGATCAGGCTGCCGAGCAGGAACACCGTCAGGCAGATGTAGGGGTAGACGCCAAAAAGAAATCCGTGAAGTCCGGGGCTCATGCTTGTACTCCTTGGGCGGGCCGTGCCTTGCGCACATGGGGCACGATATGGATGGGCTGCGGCTGGTCCGGCCTGGCCTGGCCCTTGGACGAGCAGCCGTCAAAGACGACCGGCTCTTCCCAGACCGTGTCGATAGGCTCTTCCGCTGCAATCTGGACCGGCTGGGCCTTCTCCCCGGCCAGCTCCAGCAAGGCGCCCAGCACAGAGGCATAGGCACTTTCGCGCTGTTGCAGCGCTGCAAAAATCGAGTTGAAGATATGCGCCATCTCGGCCAGAAACTCGCGCGCCTCGCGCGGCAGTTGGGTCGAGGTGAATTCGAGCACCACCGGCAGGAAGTCCGGCATCTCGCCTTCGGCCAGGTACATGCCGGCCTTCTCATAGGTCTGCGCCAGGTCAATCATGGCCGGCCCGCGGTCACGCGAGTCGCCATGCACGTGTTCGAACAGGTGCAGCGATGTGGCGCGGCCCCTATCGAACAACTCGACATAAGCCGCCTCGGTCTCAAGCGCCGGTGCTCGCGCGAGCGCTTCAATCAGGGCGTCCAGCTCGGCCAGCCTTTGCGGCTCCAGGGCACGCTCTTCGTGCAGTGCCTCGCGCAGCGACCCTACGTGGTTGCGCAGCTCGGCGTCGGGATAAGCAAGCAGCCGGGCCAGCACACGCAGGCTTTTTGAAGCCACAGCGGGGGTGTTGTTGAAAAGTGCCATGATCAGACCTCCGCCTTGATGGGAATAGTGCGTTTCTTGTTGCCGCCGAACAGGCTGACGTCGCTGGCGCCGTCGGAGCACCCGTTGCCGAAGGTAAAGCCGCAGCCGCCGCGCATGTCAAACGCGTTCTCGGCGTATTCGCGGTGGGTGGTCGGAATCACGAAGCGGTCTTCGTAGTTGGCAATCGCCATGATGTGGTACATCTCCTCGACCTCAGCCACAGTCAGTCCGGCCTGCTCCAGCACTGCGAGGTTCTGCACCTGGTCTACATGTTTGCTGCGCTGGTAGGAGCGCATGGCCAGCATGCGCTGCAGCGAACGGATCACCGGCGCCGTGTCACCCGCCGTCAACAGGTTAGCCAGGTACTGCACGGGAATGCGCATTTGCGCAATGTCTGGCAGCTCGCCATTGACACCAATATGGCCGGCGTTGGCCGCCGAGGTAATCGGCGACAGCGGCGGCACGTACCAGACCATGGGCAGCGTGCGGTACTCGGGGTGCAGCGGCAGCGCCACCTTCCATTCCACCGCCATCTTGTAGACGGGACTGCGGCGTGCGCCTTCCAGCCAGGCTTCAGGGATGCCGTCGTTGCGCGCCTGTTCAATCACCTTCGGATCGTTCGGGTCCAGAAAGATGTCGAGCTGGGCCTGGTACAGGTCCTTGTCGTCTTCCACGCTTGCCGCTTCCTGGATGCGGTCAGCGTCATACAGCACCACACCGAGGTAACGGATACGGCCCACGCAGGTTTCGCTGCAGACTGTCGGCTGGCCGGCTTCGATGCGCGGGTAGCAGAAGGTGCATTTCTCGGCCTTGCCGCTCTTCCAGTTGTAATAGATCTTCTTGTACGGACAACCAGAGACACACATGCGCCAGCCGCGGCACTTGTCCTGGTCGATCAGCACAATGCCGTCTTCCTCGCGTTTGTAGATCGAGCCGGAAGGGCAGGACGCCACACAGGCCGGGTTCAGGCAATGCTCGCACAGGCGCGGCAAATACATCATGAAGGTGTTTTCAAACTGCCCGACCATGTCTTTCTGGACCTGGTCGAAGTTCGCCAGGTTGGCGTCCTTGCTGCGCTTGGAGAATTCGCCGCCGAGGATTTCTTCCCAGTTCGGGCCCCACTCGATTTTTTCCATGCGCTTGCCGGTGATCAGGCTGCGTGGCCGCGCGGTCGGCGCGGCCTTCATCTCGGGCGCCGACTGCAAATGGTCGTAGTCGAAAGTGAAGGGCTCGTAATAGTCGTCAATCTGCGGCATGTTCGGGTTGGAGAAGATGCGCATCAGCAGCTTCCACTTGCCACCCTGGCGCGGTTCGATGGAGCCGTCGGCCTTGCGTATCCAGCCGCCGTTCCACTTGTCCTGGTTTTCCCACTCCTTGGGGTAACCAATGCCGGGCTTGGTTTCGACGTTGTTGAACCAGGCGTATTCCATGCCGGGCCGGCTGGTCCAGACGTTTTTGCAGGTGACCGAACAGGTGTGGCAACCGATGCACTTGTCCAGGTTTAGCACCATGCCGATTTGTGCGCGTACTTTCATGCTGCTTCTCCCATTTGCTGCACGGCAAACGCTTTGTCGTCATCGCGCGGCGTGTCCAGCCAGTCCACCTTGTCCATCTTGCGCACCACGACGAATTCGTCGCGGTTGGTGCCTATGGTTCCGTAGTAGTTGAAACCGTAGGAAAGCTGCGCGTAGCCGCCAATCATGTGGGTCGGCTTGAGCACGATGCGCGTGACCGAGTTGTGGATGCCGCCACGCTGACCGGTGATCTCCGAGCCCGGGG
>NZ_JBFUBD010000237.1:0-4269 GCF_056405935.1 Polaromonas sp. P1_E3 | reverse complement strand
TTTACGTACAGGCGCCGCGGCAGCTTTCGTGCGACATCCAGGCCAACGCATTGCGCGTCCTTGAAACTACTGCACGGTATTTTTTCAGCGCTTCCGCGGGGGGCTAAGTCCTTGCGCCTGCAGTGTCACGCATGACGCTGCAACACTTGCCGGGCGATCGGGCAGCGCAACTATCGCTATGTTTTTAATAGCTGCTCGCGCTCATCAGCATTGGCTCGTGGCCATTTCAGACGATTTCAGACGCATCACTACCCCACGGCGCAAACAAGGCTCAAAACGCCATGGACGCCTGCAGCCACAGCGTGGGCCGTTTGGCCGACGAAGCCGGTATTGACGTTGGCAGGCCGCCGTCGGTGCGCCAGGCCAGTGAAGAGCGCAGTTGCACACCCGCCAGTTTGGCATTCAGACCAAAACCCGCCCCGGCCAGCTGGCGGCTGTTGGAGGCTGCCGCGCCGAAGGGATTGCGGTTGATGGTGACCTTGCCCCAGTCATAGAACACGGTAGCCTGCACATTGGCCATCACGTTGTGGCGCAGCTCGACCGTGCCGCGATAGCCCTCGTCGCCGCCCGCCTCACCCTGYGGATAGGCGCGCACGCCGTTGACACCGCCCAGGGAGAACTTCTCCGACGAATCCAGGTTTTTACTGGCCAACTGGCCCGCCAGCGACACGGCCAGGAAGGTGCTGTCGGTAAAGCGCTGCAACCGGCTGGCGCCGTAAGAAACACGGGTGTAGCTGCCGTTGGACTGGGCCGAGGCCGCGTCAATGGCCAGCGCGGTGGGCGAGTCGATGCGCAGGTTGCCCATCGCCAGCGACAGGTCCAGGCCGGTGATGCCCCCACCGCCCAGGGTGTCCTGCAGATTGCCTGAAAGGCCCAGGGTGGTGACCAGGACTTTCTTGGGTGTGAAGGTAGAGGTGGCGTCTACATAGTCTTTGAGTTGCTTGTCTTCTACCGACACTGTGCCGTTCAGGTTTTTAAACTGGCTGCGGATGAAGGGGTAAGCCAYAAACACGCTGGCGGCGGTGGCCGTGCCATGAGCCTGCAGGGTCTCAAACTCCTGGCCCAACTTGTAGCGGGTGTCGAAGTAAGCGGCGCCTGCCTTGAGGCCGTCGCTGCCGACGGGCAGCTGGTAAGCCAGCCGCGCGAAACTGAGGTTGGGGCCGCTCGTCAGGGCATTGACAGTGAGCTGGTCGCCGATCTTCAGCGGGCTGACGAGGTTGAACGTGCCGGCCACGCGGTATTCGCCGGTGTAGCGGCTGCCGTAGTTGTCGACCACAACATTGCCGCTGTAGGGCCTGGCGGGGTTGACCTCAATCAGCAGCTCGGAAGTGCCGACGCTGGCGCCGGGCTGCAGCGTGGCGCGCGAGTTGCTGACGCCGGGGGTGTCCTGCAAGAGCAGCAGGCCGCGGTCAATCTGGTCGGACTTGATGACGTCGCCGTCCTTGACCTGGCCCAGGTAGGCCTGCGCCCGCTCGTCACTCAGCAACGACTGGTTGTTGATCTTGTGGCTGGAGATGCGGCCTTCAATCACGCTGATGGTGACGGCGCCATCGGTGATGTCCTGCGCGGGCAAATAAGCGCGGGCCACGGCAAACCCCTGGCGACGGTAATACGCGGTGATGCGGCGTGCGGCGGCGCTCAGCTGGCTCAGGGATTGCTCGGCACCCACGAGGCCGGCCACCAGGGGTTGCAGCTGCGCACCGGGAATCTCCTGATTCCCGGTGATGGTCACGGATTTGACGAGCACCCTCGCCTCGCCTTTCTGGCTGAGGTCGGCTGACTCTTCGATTCGCTGCAGCGGAACGCTCTGTGGCGGCGGCAAGGCGGGCGCCTGCTGCAGGTCGCGCAGCACCTGGCCGGCGTCAGGGGCCGGGGCAGTCTGCGCCCAGGCGCCGGTATGCAAGGCCAGCATCAGGGCTGAAGCCAAGGTGGAAAGGGGCAACGAATTCTGTTTCATTTTTTCGCTCTACTTTTCTTAATCCTCATCCGACACAAGCCACTGCTCCCTCATGGCAGCTGACCATCCATACACCCCATCGCCCACCCGGGCCATGGCTTCGATGCCCCGGGCGACATCCTGCAATTGTATGTACCCGACTCTCATGCAGCCATACGCGAATGCAGTACGTCCAGCGTGACCGCTCCGGCAATGTCGCAGAGACCGGTCATCCTGTATGTCCCCATTTTTAGGGACAACCCGGGCGGCAACGCTTCGATGGCTACCGGCAGTTGTTTATTCACAGATTGCTCTGTTCACACTTTTGGGCATCAGTAAACCGCAGCTGACGATACTGACCAGCGAGTTCGACGACCTGGCGTTGCCGCTGTCACCGCCGTTGCTGCTGCCGTTGCCATTTCCGTTCCCGCCTGCGGCATCGTTCAATGCCTCGATGAGCGGTGCTCCATTCTGCACAGTCGATTCGCTGCCGGTGTTGCTGCTCAGGAGTTTGTCCGTGCCGGCAATGGCGTTGAGCGCGGTGACATAAGGCCCATCCAGCGCTGAAGTTACGCCGAAAAGGGATGCGGGCAAAGGCGGCGTACCGGTCATCGTCAGCGTGCCGTTGGTATAGACGACGTTGTAACCCAGGGCCGATGCCAGCGTGCCCTGCGTGATGGCATGTGTGGGGCTGGTCGTGGCAGCGCCTGTGGGCGCCGACAGCGCACCGTTCAGCGCGCTGGCTGCGGTGTCGCCCGCCACCAGGCCGCTGTTGACGGTGTAGGTGAGGGCCGGGTCGGCGCCGCCGTAAGCCTTGCTCTGGTTGTCGCCGCTTACGTTGAGCGTCGGCACAACGCTGTAGACAAAGCGGTTGCCGGTGAGAGAAGTCATCGACGCATCGGTGGGCGCATTGGCGGCGTAAGTGCGGCCAAAGGCATTGCCGGTGGAAGCCATGCCGCCCAGGGTGCTGGCAGCCGGATCGGTCGAATACACGAGGAAACGGCCGCCCGCGCCAGGATTGAGCGCGCCAGCCCCGGCGTTGTTCACAAAGTTGCGCCCGGCGGCCAGCACCAGCGAATCATTGGCTGCGCTGCCGGACGTGACGCTGTTGGCCAGCGTCAGGTCGCTGGCCGCGTCTGTAGTCCGCACCAGCACCTTGCCGGTGCCCGTCAGGCCTGCCGTGTTGACGGTGCCCACCGTCAACGCACCGGCCTGCGCGTAGGCCACATCGCCTGTGTTGCCGGCCAGCGTCGTGACCGCATTGCCTGCATTGTTGAGGGTGTGCGTGCCCGTGCCCAGCAGCTCCAGGCCGGTGGCCGTGATGCCCGCGGTTTGTGTGCTGGTACCGGCGGTGCTCAGCGTGAGTTCGCTGGCCGTCAGCGCGCCGTTGATGGCGATGTTGCCACCGGTCGTGATCAGCTTGAACTTGTCCTGCGCATTGCCGAAGGCGTTGTCGACCGTGATGCCGGCCGCGGATGACACGCTGACTGTCTGCGCAGACCCGGCGTTAGTGCTGATGGCGAGATTGCTGGTACTCAGCGCATTGGCGGCAGTGAGGCTGATGTCGCCCGCAGCGCCAGGTTCTGTGGTCGCCAGCGTTTGCAGGCCGGTCACATTGGTGCCCAGCGTGATGCTTTCCCGTGCGGTCGCGTTAAGCGTGGTGCTGGTGATGTTGTTGGCCGCGCCATTGGCGTCAAGGATGGCTCCGAGCGAGGAGCTGAGAGTGACCGAGCTGCCGGACACCGTCTTGACCGCCAGGGCGAAGGCAGCGGTGACGTTCACCGCGCCCGTTGCACTGACGTTTTCCAGGGTGCCGCCGTTGGCCAGGTCCAGGTTGACCTGTGAACCGGCGCCGCTCGCCACCGCAACGACCGGGCCGGTCGTGTAAATGGTGATGGGGCGGGCGGTGCTGGCGCCTATGCTGCCGTTGCCTGCCTCCAGGTAGACCGAGCCACCCGAGAGGGGATTGATGTTGGTCTGGACAGTTTGCGTGCTGATGCCGCCCGTGGCCACCATGCTGAAGCCGGCGGTGCCCGCAGTCGTACCCGTGGCGTTGCTCAAAAAAGGCATGTAGGAGCCCACCATCAAGATATTGCCCGTGTTGGCGATATCGACGCGGCCGGCGCTGTGGAAGCTGCCCTGGAAGCTGGCGGTGGCGGCGGTGTTGCGAAGGGTGATGTCGCCCGATGTACTGTTGTTAAGTCTGCCGAAATTCTGGATCTGGTTGCCTGCGTTGGCCAGCGTCATGCCCCCGAAASTGGTGGCCTGCAAGGTGTTCGCGACGATGGCCTGGGTTTGCGACAGCGCGCCGCGGCTTAGCAGCGCAACAAGAC
>NZ_JBFUBD010000236.1:0-4293 GCF_056405935.1 Polaromonas sp. P1_E3 | reverse complement strand
CTACTTTGCCCAGCAGGAACTGGACGTGCTGCGTCCGGCCGACAACCCGCTGGAGCACATGATTCGCCTGGTCAAGGAAGTCACCGCTGCCGGCAAGATGGGTAACCAGCCGACACGTGAGCAGGACTTGCGCAGCTTCCTGGGTAATTTCAATTTTGGCGGCGACATGGTCAAGCAGGCTGTGGGCAGCATGAGTGGCGGTGAAAAGGCTCGCCTGGTGCTGTGCATGATCGTCTGGCAACGCCCCAACCTGCTGCTGCTTGACGAGCCGACCAACCACCTGGACCTGGCCACGCGGGAAGCCCTGTCGATGGCGCTKAACGAGTTYGARGGCACSGTSATGCTGGTCAGCCACGACCGCGCGCTGYTGCGCRCCGTSTGCGACGARTTCTGGMTGGTGTCCCRSGGCGGCGTKGMSCCKTTTGACGGCGACCTGGACGACTACCAAAAATACCTGCTGGACCATGCCAAACGCCAGCGTGAGGAAGCCAAAAAAGCCGGCAATACGGCCACCCCTGCGGTGGCATCGCCTGCGGCTGCGGCAGCACCGGCGGTTCAGGCCGGCAGTAAAAAACCGATCCCGAAAGACACGCCCGAACAACGCAAGCTTGACGCGCAGCGCCGCCAGCAACAGGCCGAAGCCACCAAGCCGCTGCGCAGGGAGATCGAGAAAATCGACCTGCGCATGAAAGCGCTCACCACCGAGCGCGACAGCCTTCAAGCGCTGTTGACCACCTCCACCGCACCGGCGGAGATCGCCCAGACAGGCAAGCGCCTCAAGGCCATTGAGGGGGAAATAGACATGCTGGAAGAACGGTGGCTTGAACTGACCGAACAAATCGAGACGGCTGCGGTATAAAGTGGCGGAAAGCCCGGGCGGCAGCGCGCCACCAGGGTTCACCCATTGAAAGGGCCCGATTAAATGCCTTCAGCCTTGCACATGGCCGCGGACGACGCGGCACTTGAAGCCGCCGTTAAACGCAGCCGCAAGCTGCTGAACAAACGCGCCATGGTGGCGGCCGCAGCCAGCGCCGTGCCGGTGCCAGGGTTGGACTGGGCGGTGGACGCGGCGATGCTGTCCCGGTTGATCCCGGAAATCAACAGGGAGTTCGGCCTCACGCCACAGCAACTCGACAAGCTGGAACCCAAAAAACGCGACCAGGTGCAAAAGGCTGTCACCCTGGTCGGTTCGGTGCTTATCGGAAAATTCATCAGCCGCGACCTTGTCATCAAGGCCGCAACCAAGATCGGGGTACGTCTGACCACCAAGCAGCTTGCCAAGTACGTGCCGCTGGCCGGTCAGATGGTCTCGGCCGCCGTCGGTTATGCGGCGATACGTTACCTTGGTGAGGAACACATGAAGGACTGCATCCGGGTCGCGAAAGAGGCGCAGATGGAATTGCCCTTGCTCGGCTACTCAGCCTGACACTGCAGTCCGCATACAGATTCCGGCAGGCGAAAAAAAGGACCTAGCCTTGCGGCTAAGTCCTTGATGTACTTGGTGGGTTCTGACAGATTCGAACTGTCGACCTACGGATTAAGAGTCCGCTGCTCTACCAACTGAGYTAAGAACCCGGAAATTCTGGTGGGACCAGCGGGGGTCGAACCCACGACAAACGGATTAAAAGTCCGCTGCTCTACCAACTGAGCTATGGTCCCAAGAACGTATCTCGCGATACATTCCGGTATTTGCTGCTTCGAGGGCAGCAAAGCCTTGAATTATAGCGTGGTTTTTCAGGCCCCCGCAAAAACTCAGGCGGCAATTTTGTCGAGTGCCCAGCCGGCCGCGCACAGGCCGAAGGTCGAGGTCACGCTGACGACCGATCCATAGCCGTGGCAGTTCAGGCTGCCGTCGCTTTGGTCTGCGACAGCCGGTTGCAGCACAGCCTCGCGGCTGAAGACACAGGCTACGCCTATCTTGCCTTTGCGTGCGGCGCCGTGCTCCTTGCGTAATCGGTAGCGCAGTTGCGCAAGCAAGGGGTCGTGCGTGACCAAGGCCAGGTCGTCAATGTCCACGCGGTGCGCCAGCCGCTTGCCACCCGCCGCACCCACGCTGACCAGATTCACCTTGTTGGCGATGGCCCAGGCCGCCATGGCGGTTTTGGCTTTGACCTGGTCGCAGGCGTCGATTACGGCCAGCGGTTTGCGATCAAAGCCCTCCTCGAGGCCCAGGATGCCGGGCCAGTTGGCGGCGTCGACAAACTCTTCAATACCATCAACCCGGCACCCCGGATGAATTTGCGCAATTCGTTCACGCATGGCTTGCACCTTGGCCTGCCCCAGCGTGCTGTCCAACGCATGGACCTGGCGATTGATGTTGGATTCGGCGATGTGGTCGAGGTCGATCAAAGTTAGGCGTGCCACGCCGCTGCGCGCCGCGGCCTCGGCCGCCCAGGAGCCTACTCCGCCCAGGCCCACCACCACAATGTGCGCCTGGCGTATACGCTGTGCGCCTGTTGCGCCATAAAGGCGCGCCAGGCCTCCGAAGCGGCGATCCAGGTCGGCGGGCAGCTCTTCGATGATGGGCGTCATGGCTGTGACCGGCGCACGTCAGGCCGAGCGCTCAAGCCGCCAGACCTGGTACTTCAAACCCGCCACGCAGCCTGCCAGGATGGCCGCCAGCGCCACAAAGCTGGTGGCGCTCAGGGTCGAGATGCCGGACAGGCCCTGCCCCACGGTACAGCCCATGGCGCAAACACCGCCCACGCCCATCAAGGTAGCCCCCACCAGGTGGTTGRCAGTGTCTTCCGCGTCACGAAAGCCTTCCCAGCGGAAACTGCGGGACAGCACGGCGTACACGGCCGAGCCGGCGACCACACCGAACACCGACACGATACCCAGCGTGAGCACCTTGCTCTTGTCGCTGAAAAACATGAGCCAGTCCACGGTGTAAGCCACAGGCGAGACAAAACTCAGCGCCTCGGCGCGGCCCGAGTTGGTAGCCAGGAAGGCCTCCTGCAACGTTTCCGGATGTTCGGCCACATAGCCCAGGCGTCCACTCACCCACCACATAGCCGCGATGACGCCGCCAATGCCCAGACCAGCAAGCAGGTTATCAAAGCGGCGGAAGTCCTGCCCGAACAAGGCCCAGACGATAAGACCCAAACCAATGAGGATGGCCAGACCGATACCGGCGGCGGCGGGTGTGATACCGATGGCGCCGGCCACCCAGTTGGGCAAGGTGGCATTGACTGTGAAATCAACGGCAACCTTGTCGACCGTGGCCACGCGGATCACAGCCGTGATGCCTTTGAGCGTGGCAAAAGCTGCGATGCCCATCACGGCAAAGACCACGACGGACTTGAGGCTGCCTCCTCCAATACGCACCAGCGTTTTGCTGCCGCAGCCGGAGGCCAGGACCATGCCAAAACCGAACATTGCACCACCCACCAATGCGGAGAGCCATATGAAACGGTTAGAGGCATACAAGGTCTTGGATGGATCAATCACACCGGCAGCGGCCATGGTGAAAAACCCGATCATGGCGACACCAATCGCCATTCCCCACATGCGCATACGGGTCCAGTCGCCCATGTTCACGATGTCGCTGACCGCCCCCATGGTGCAGAAATGCGTGCGCTGGGCGATCGCACCAAAAATCATGGCGAGAATGAAACCGGCCCAGAGAACCTGGGCCGTGAGACTGTTGAGTGCGGAGATGTCCATCACCCGATTTTAGGGGCGAATGCCCCGAGTTCCCGGGCCGGTCGAAAGGCCTGCCCGGGGTGCGGATCACTTCAGCTTGGCCAGGCGTTCCTTGGCCACAGAGGCGGCTTCTGCCTGGGGATAGGCCTTGACAAGGTCTTCCAGTGTCTTGCGTGCCGATTTGGTGTCCTTGAGTTCCACTTGGCAATTGGCCAGCGACAGTAGCGCCTCAGGTGCGCGCATGTGATCAGGTTCGGCTGTCACCAGCGCGCGGAAATTGGTCACCGCATCGCGGTAGTTGCGCAAAGCGTATTGGGCGTTGCCCAGCCAGAACAGGGCCGACGTGCGGTAGCCGGTTTGCGGGTAACGCTTCAGGAAGCCCAGGAAGCTGGTCTGAGCTGCCGCGAAGTCGCCCTTGCGAAGCGTGGCCAGTGCAGCCTCAAACTCCTGCTTTTCGGCGGGCTCGGCCACAAACTCCTTGCCGTCCACATTGACTTTGCCGGGTTCGAACTTGCGCAGTCGTTCGTCCACACCTGTCGTCAGGTCTTTCTGGGTGCGCTGCATCTCGGCCACGCTTCGCGTGAGGCTTTCGTTTTGCCCACGCATGGTGGCGAGTTCGTTGCGCAAGGCCTCGATCTGGTTGGACAG
>NZ_JBFUBD010000235.1:0-4314 GCF_056405935.1 Polaromonas sp. P1_E3 | reverse complement strand
CCCGCAGGTTGTGCTGCGGCCAGTTGCGGGCCTTGTCCTCGTCGGTATAAAGAATCTCCAGGTGCTTGCCGATCACGTCCTCGGCCGGATAACCCTTCATTTCCTCCGCCGCACGGTTCCATACCGTGATCAGGCCGTCCGTATCCATGAAAAAGACGGCTACTTCCTTGATTTCTTCCGTCATCAGGCGATGCAGTTCCGCCAGCTGATGTTCCGGCAGAGACGACACCATATAGGGACCTGGCATAGAAAATATCTCCAGCAAAGGTAATGGCCACATCCTAAAAAACCGCTCGCGCGCACGTTTGTAGGAATAGGCCACCGGCTCGGCTCCGCAAGCAGCCTGCGAGCGGCTGGGCATTTCGGCCATCTAACCGGGGGCCTTGCGTTTTAAGTGGCGTGGGACCCTCCCGGAAAAGCCCCGCCTGAGGGGTGGCAATGTTGTAATGGCAGGTCATCTTGCAGGTTTTTTACCAATGCCGACACGCCCAGCTTCACTGACCATTTCACTCCCTTCGGGCAGCACTATCTCCGGCCTGCTGCAAACGCCTGCCACTGCCAAGGCCTGTTATGTGTTCGCCCACGGCGCAGGCGCAGGCATGAACCACGCCTTCATGGAGGCGATTGCCAAAGGTCTCGTGGAACGCGGCATCGCCAGCCTGCGCTTCAACTTTCCCTACATGGAACAAGGCTCCAAACGCCCAGATTCCCCCGCCGTCGCGCATGCGACGATCCGGGCGGCGGTTGCTGAAGCGGCGCGGCGACTGCCTGATGTGCCGCTGTTTGCCGGTGGCAAGTCCTACGGCGGGCGCATGACCACACAGGCGCAAGCGGCTGAGCCATTGCCCGGACTGAAGGGTATTGTGCTGGTGGGCTTTCCGCTGCACCCAGCCGGCAAGCCCTCCACCGAACGCGCTGCGCACCTGACGGGCGTCAAGCCGCCGATGCTTTTTCTGCAAGGCACGCGCGATAGCCTCGCCGACCTGGACTTGATCACGCAGGTCACGGCAAGCCTCGGCAAAAAAGCGACTCTGCATACCGTGGAGGGCGCCGACCACGCCTTCCATGTGCTGGTGCGTTCGGGTCGTACCGATGCGCAGGTGCTCGAGGAGCTGCTGGACACCATGACCGCGTGGATGACGAAGCGCTAGCGGCGCTGCAGGCCTTTCCTTGACGTCAGGCCGTCACCAGCTTGCTTGGTACCGGCACATCCTTCTCCTGCACCACCGCGTATTCCACCGCCAGCCGCAGCATCGTAGGCGTGACGTAGTGGCGATGCACATAGTCAATCGCCGCCATGTAAAAGCGGCCAAAGAAATTCTTGCAATGCACCYGGGTGCCCAGCATCACGTCGACATGGTGCTTGTCGACGATTTCCACACTCACGCAAGACCTGAACAGCAGGTGTTTGTCGTTGGCGCCCAGGATGACCTGCGCCTTGGTATCGGTGGCATTGACGCTTTGGCCCAGCACAGGGTAGCGATTGGCGAACAGGTTGCTGATGTCCGGCGACAAAAGCGAAGACACCGGGCAGCCTAGGGGCGATGTGCGCAAGCCCAGGGGTTTGACCAGCACGTTGCGCAGCGCCATGAGGTTGGACACACCGCTGGGCGCGTTAAGCAAAAAGCCCTCCAAAACCGCGGCCAGCAAATTCGTGGCACTGGTGTTCCCGAAGTTGGTGCCGCTCACGCGCAGGCGAAAGGTGTCGTCGTGGTGGATGCGCAGGTCTGCCAGTTGCTGAAGCAGCAGAGAATCGGCCGGCGGCCTGGCGAGTTGCGTCACGCTTCGGGCGGAGCCGCCATGCGACAAAAAACCCGACGCCCCTTTCCATGAACCCCACAAACCCCGCATCACACCTGCGCCGCTGCGTACGGTGTTGCAGACCACCCGATGGAAGGTTCCGGGCGGCGCATCAAGCGACAGTGTGGTGGTCGGCACAGCATCGGCCTTGAAGTCCTTGGCCTCAAGCAGCGCTTTCACCGCATCGGGCAGCAATTCCGTCAATGAGGGGATGCTCGCCTTATTGGCCAACACGTCTTCTTTCAAAGCTTCCGACAAGTTGCCTCCCAGCTCATTGGTATGGCAAGACAAGGCAAAAAACACCGGGTGCAAAGAATTTCGCGAGAGCGGAGAAAACTGGTGCCAGGTTTCACCGCCAAAGCGTACGGTGAACAGGCAGTCCGGGGGTATGTTCACGAAACGCAGGGCGCGCATGAAGTTGTGCGGGTCTTCCTGGATTTGCTGTTCCGACGCGCTTGAAAAACGCAACTGGGCCCCACCGCTGCCCGACACTGCCGTGAAGATGCGGTGCCCCGCATGGCGGTGAAACGGGTGCCCCTTCGGCCCTACGACAAAGGAATACAGCGAGGTGGCATCGCCTTTGGCGAAATTGGTCCCGCCCAGCTTGGCCGAGGGCTCATCCAGTTCATCGACAAATGCACCGTGCTGCCGCTGCCTGGATGCCACGCTGGCAAACAGATGATTGCCGGCGCCATGGCCGATCTGGGCAATCAGGGACACCTCGACGGCCAGGCCGCCCGACTCCGACGGAATGCGAACCGATGGAAATGTTTCAATGACCTGGGTGAGATTCAGCATGAAGTCCCTCTTTCCTTGTTACCTTGCTTTTGGTGTTTTGGCAGCGACACGTTCCCGCTTCAGGGGCCGCGCCACCGGGCAGAGTTCAAAGGCATAACCCGTGAGGCTGTTGACGAGGCTGTCGCCGTTGAGCTTGTACAGCACAAACTGACCGCTGCGCTCGCTGGTCACAAGGCCGGCGTTTTCAAGCACAGACAGATGGCGCGAAACAGCCGGCGTACTCATGGCAAAGCGCTCGGCCAGCTCGGTGGTGCTGAGCTCTTTTTCGGTGAGGTAGGCCAGGATCTGGCGCCTGGGGCCCGAGGCGAGTGCTTCAAATATTTTGTCGAGGGAAGCAGCCATTGATTGTTTGGCTTTCTGTTTACTTATTAACTTATTTGTTAATGACTTTATTGAAATGCTTGGGCGCTGTCAAGTAAATACTGCTCCGGAGCCATGCCTGGGGCAACCCGCCAGCCCTATACCGCCGCATAAAGCTGACCACCGCCAGGCATGTCTGCTGACAGCCCAGGGGCGCGCGGGACCGCAGACTGGTGCGCTCACATGTATGAAAGCCGCGCCTATGCCCTTCTCCGCTACGCCCACCTCCATCCACTTCTCCCGTCGCACCCTCGTCGCTGCCTTGTGCATGACCGGGCTGGGCCTGGCCGGCAACGGCGCATGGGCGGCCAAGCCCAAAAACACGGCGGCCGGCAACCAGCCCTTTGACACCGAAGCCTTCAACAACGCCACCGACAGTCCCTTGCTGCGCAGTGGCAGCAAAGGCGCAGCCGTAGCGCGTGCGCAGATCATGCTGGACCGGGCCTGGTTCTCCTGCGGGGAGATTGACGGGCGCTTTGCCACCAACATGCAGCGAATGGTCAAGGCCTACCAGAGCGCGCACGACCTCAAACCCACGGGCACGGTCACTGCGGAAACCTGGGCTTCGTTGCGCAAGGACGGCGCCCCGCTTCTGACAAGCTATACCGTGACTGAGAAGGACGCCGCCGGCCCGTTTGAAAAAACGCCCATAGCCATGGATGAGCGAGCGAAGATGAAGGCGCTGGTGTATGAGTCGGTGGAAGAAGCGCTGGCGGAAAAATTCCACACCAGCACCGGCTACCTCAAGCAGCTCAACGGTGGCATCAACGTCGAGGCCGGCAAGCAAATCACCGTACCTTATATCGCCGTCAGCGCCACGCCGGTCAATGCGGCTTCCATCGAAATCGACAAGTCCGAGCGCGTGCTCTACGTGCTGGACACCGCCAAGCGGTTGGTAGCGGGCTTTCCCATCAGCATAGGCAATGAAAAGAACGACCCGCTACCGCTGGGGATGATGGCCATCAAGAACGAGGTCAAAAATCCCGGCTTCACCTACAACCCTGCGCTACTGAAAAACGCACCCAAGGATGCGCAAAAGGTCGACATCGCAGCCGGTCCCAACAACCCCGTCGGCACCATCTGGCTGGGCCTGACCAAACCGCACTGGGGCATTCACGGCACACCCAACCCTTCCAATGTGGGCCATTCTGAAACCAACGGCTGCATCCACATGACCAACTGGGACGCAGAGCGCCTCTCGACCCTGGCGAAAGCCGGCTTCAAAGTGAGTGTCAAGGCTTGATGGCATCCACACCCGCCCGCCTCAGGAGAACGGCGTTTGCCATCTGCGCGCTGCTGGCCGTGGCGGCAGGCGCGATGCTGGGCATGCGCAAGGAAGAGGCAGATACACAAGTC
>NZ_JBFUBD010000234.1:0-4348 GCF_056405935.1 Polaromonas sp. P1_E3 | reverse complement strand
GCTCGAGGCTACACGCAAGGCGATGGGACAGATTTCGGGCGCCATCATCGGCGTGACCGTGGTGCTGATTTCCGTGTTCGTGCCATTGGCATTTTTTGCGGGTTCGACCGGCAACATCTACCGCCAGTTCTCCGCTGTGATGGTGTCGTCCATCGGTTTTTCCGCCTTCCTGGCCCTGTCACTCACGCCGGCGCTTYGTGCCACGCTGCTCAAGCCGGTTGAGGCCGGACACCATCACGAAAAGAAGGGCTTTTTCGGCTGGTTTAACCGTGGCTTCTCACGTACGGCCAAAAGCTATGAAGGATTGGTTGCACGAATTCTCAAGCGCGCCGCACGATACCTCGTGATCTATGTGGCCATCATTGCTGCCGTCGCCGTGGTGTACCTGCGTTTGCCCACATCCTTCCTGCCCAATGAAGACCAGGGCAACCTGCTGGTGAACGTACAGTTGCCGCCGGGCGCAACCTACGAGCGCACGCTGTCCGTGATGGAAAAAGTCGAGGGCTTCATGCTCAAGCAGCCTGAAGTTGAAAGCATGGTGGGTGTGCTGGGCTTCAGTTTTTCCGGCCAGGGCCAGAATGCCGCACTGGCCTTCGTGACGCTCAAGGACTGGAACGAGCGCGACGGCGAAGCGCATTCGGCCTCAGCGATAGCAGGACGGGCTTTCGGCGCCCTCATGGGTGTGCGTGATGCCTTCATCTTTCCGCTCAGCCCGCCACCCATTCCCGAGCTGGGCACGGCCTCGGGATTCAGCTTCCGCCTGCAGGACCGCGGCGGCGCGGGCCATGATGCGCTCATCAACGCACGCAACCAGCTTTTGGGCATGGTTGCCAAGAGTCCGGTGCTCACGCAGGTACGGCCCGACGGCCTGGAAGACGCGCCGCAGCTGCAGCTCGACATTGACCGTGACAAAGCCAATGCGTTGGGCGTGTCGTTTGACGCGATCAACGCGGTCCTGTCCACCTCGCTAGGTTCCAGCTACGTGAACGACTTCCCCAATCAGGGACGCCTGCAGCGCGTCGTGGTCCAGGCCGATGCACCTTCCCGGATGCAGCCCGACGACCTGCTCCGGCTCAACGCTATCAACAGCCGCGGCCTGCCAGTTCCGTTGTCGTCGTTTGCCAGCACGCGGTGGATCAAGGGTGCGATGCAGACGGTGCGTTACAACGGCTACCCGGCAGTGCGTATCAGCGGCAGCGCCGCCCCAGGCTACAGCTCGGGCGCAGCGATGGCCGAGATGGAAAAACTCGCAGCGCAGCTGCCGCAGGGCTTCGGTTTCGAATGGACAGGCCAGTCGCGCGAGGAAAAACTCGCCGGCTCGCAAGCCATGCTGCTCTATGGTTTTGCCATCCTCGCAGTGTTCCTGTGCCTTGCCGCCCTGTATGAAAGCTGGAGCATTCCGCTTGCGGTGATCCTGGTGGTGCCCTTGGGCGTGATCGGTGTATTGCTGGCGAYGCTGTTGCGCAGCTATTCGAATGACGTGTACTTCCAGGTGGGGCTGATCACCATCATCGGCCTGTCGGCAAAAAATGCGATTTTGATCATCGAGTTCGCCAAAGACCTCCAGGCGCAGGGCAAAGGGGTCATCGAGTCGGCGCTGGCGGCTGCGCATCTGCGGTTCCGGCCCATCGTCATGACCTCGCTGGCCTTCGGCCTGGGCGTGCTGCCTTTGGTACTGGCGTCCGGCGCCGGCTCCGCAAGCCAGCGCGCCATCGGTACCGGCGTGATCGGCGGCATGATCACCGGCACGGCCCTGGCCGTGATTTTTGTCCCGGTGTTCTTTGTGGTCGTGCGCGGTCTCTTCAAGGGCAGCGAGCGGCAAAACAGGATGTATTCGGAACATGCCAAGGCAGCAGGCATCACCGGCGAAGAAGGAAGTGAAGGCAAAGCCCATGAGTAAATCCAGCGTGAAACCCAGGCTCCCGCAGCTTTTGGCGGTTGGTGCGGCGGCACTGCTGGCCGGTTGCTCGATGATCCCGAAATACGAGCGCCCGGCAGCACCCATCGCAGACCAGTGGCCGACCACAGCCGGCATCACCACGGGCTCAGCGCAGGCGCAGCCAGCCGCTGCTGCGGCCCCGGCGGTCGCAGCGGCCGATATCGAGTGGCAGGCTTTTTTCAGCGACCCCAAATTGCGCCAGCTCATAGACGCTGCTCTGCGCAACAACCGTGACCTGCGCATTGCCGTACTTAATATCGAGCAAGCCAGGGCCCAGTACGGGATTCGCCGCGCCGACCAGTTCCCCACGATCAATGCGGGCATCACCGGTTCGCGCCAGCCCAACCCCAACGGTAACGGCAGCATCACCAGTTCCTACACCGCCGGGTTGCTGATGCCGTCCTATGAGCTCGACTTTTTCGGCCGTGTCTCCAGCCTGAAGGAAGCGGCATTGGCGCAGTACCTGGCGACGGAAGAAGGACGAAAGACCGCACAGATCAGCCTGATCGCGTCGGTGGCCAACACTTACCTTAGCTTGATGGCCGACGAAGAGCTTCTGGCCATTACGCAGCAAACACTGGCCACGCGGGAAGAGTCCTTCAAGCTCAGCAAGCTGCGCTTTGACAACGGCGTCGCTTCCGAGCTGGACTTCCGCCAGGCCGAGTCCCTGACCGAGGCGGCCCGCGCATCACTGGCCCAGCTGGTGCGCCAGCGTGCGCTGGACCAGAACGCTTTGACCCTGTTGATCGGCCAGCCGCTCACCGGCGACCTGGCCGTGGCCTTGCCCGCCGGCAAAGGCCTGGCCGATGCACCCATGATGGTCGATGTGCCTGCGGGGTTGCCGTCCGATTTGCTGACACGGCGTCCCGATATCCGGCAGGCCGAGCAACGGTTGCTGGCTGCCAACGCCGACATTGGTGCAGCCCGCGCGGCTTTTTTCCCGCGTATATCGCTCACGGCGTCTGCCGGCAGTGCCAGTTCGCACCTGTCCGGCCTTTTCAAGAGCGGCTCCTATGGCTGGACGCTGGCGCCACAGCTGATCCTTCCGCTTTTTGATGCGGGACGTAATCGCGCAGGCCTGGACTCGGCCAACGCCGGCCGCGATATCGCCATTGCCCAGTACGAAAAATCCATCCAGACGGCTTTCCGTGAGGTGGCCGATGCGCTGGCAGGCCGCGACACCCTCGGCGAGCAATTGCGCGCCCAGCAGGCACAGGCCAATGCCGAGGCGACGCGGTTCAAGCTGGCTGACCTGCGCTACCAGAACGGTGTTGCCAGTTACCTGGACCAGCTCGACGCGCAGCGTGCGCTGTTTGCTGCGCGCCAGGCGGTGGTGCAAACCCGCCTGGCCCAGCTGCAAAGCCAGGTCACGCTGTACAAGACCCTGGGTGGCGGCTGGAAGGAAGAGYCGCCGGAGGAAGCCTTGAGTCTGAAGGCGTCCCGCCAGCTCAGCCGCTGAGCGGGTGCGCGGCGTCTGAAGGCGCCTGCACGGATTGGACACCGGTGCTATAAGATTGATAGCTGCTTGCGCCCATGGTTATTGGGCTGGCGGCTATTTTTATACCAATTCTCAAAAGAGCAGGGCGGCCGGTTCTTTTCCTGAACCAAAATCCACGTGATTTATGCCTGCAGGCCAATCATCATGGGCGCAAGCAGCTATCAAAATAATAGCGGCCTTGCTCACACTTGCGATGGCGTCATAAGGCGGCTGAGCCAGGCACTGACTCCAGCCATACCGCGCATGCGCGGCATGAATCGCGGTACCTGTCCATTACGGTTACGGCCGCTTCCTCGCTCGTTCAGTTGTGAGCAAGTGTTCCCCATGTATCTGCTGACTTCCATGCCAACCCAAGGCCTCGTGAAGGCACGCTAATTGCTGAAGGGTTACTCCCTACGGGGCCGCGCCTGGTGCGGCGGTATATTCGCGCCGACTGACAGGCATGCGGGGACTCCTCTCATGAGAGGGCTCCCGTTCCCATCAACCATGGCGGGCCACAAGCCCGCCAATTTTCTATTCAGGAGTGCAACAAGCATGAACTCAAACTGGACGATGAAGGCGCTGACAAGCGCCGTGCTGCTGGCCTTGGCCGGCCTGGCTGGCCTGGCGGTTGCGGCCACAGTGCCCGCGGGCGTGAAGCTGCACGAGACGCAGGAGCTGGTCCGCAACAATGGCTCCGAGCCTGAAACCCTGGATGCGGCACTGGCGACTGGTGTTCCGGCCAACAACGTGATCCGCGACATGTTCGAAGGGCTGGCTGCTGCCGACCAAAACGGCAAGATCGTCCCCGCCGTGGCGGAGAGCTGGAAGCAGATGGACCCCCTGACCTGGGTCTTCAAGCTGCGCAAGAACGCCAAATGGTCCAACGGCGACCCGGTGACTGCCGAAGATTTCATCTACAGCATGCGCCG
>NZ_JBFUBD010000233.1:0-4359 GCF_056405935.1 Polaromonas sp. P1_E3 | reverse complement strand
GCGTGGATCAGCCCATCGTCGAGTTCCAGGCATGAGCACGAGCCGTCCTTTTAAAGTGCTGGGCATCCAGCAGATCGCCATAGGCGCCACTAGTAAAGACCGCCTGCGCACGCTGTGGGTCGACATGCTGGGCCTGGAGGTCACCGGCAACTTCGTCAGCGAACGCGAGAATGTCGAGGAAGACATCTGCGCGATAGGCAGTGGCCCTTTCAAGGTCGAGGTCGACCTGATGCAGCCGCTGGATGTGGACAAGAAGCCGGCTGTGCACACCACGCCGCTCAACCACGTGGGCCTGTGGATAGACGACCTRCCCAAGGCCGTCGAATGGCTCACGGCCAGGGGCGTGCGATTTGCGCCCGGTGGTATCCGCAAAGGCGCCGCAGGTTTTGACATCTGCTTCCTGCACCCCAAGTCGAACGACGAATTTCCTGTGTCGGGTGAAGGCGTGCTGATTGAAATGGTCCAGGCGCCGCCCGAGGTGATCAAGGCGTTTGCCGCCTTGGGTTGAGCGGCTCAGTCCTTTTTGCCGCTTTCTCGCTGTGCCCGGGCGCGGGCCAGGGCCGCCTCAATGACGGCGCGCTTGCGGTCTGCCACGGCGGGGTCACCCTCGGGGCGTGCTGCCGCGGCTGGTATCGGTTCATCCGGTTGAATTTTGGCCTTACCTTCTTTCCCGGACTCCCGGTTCGCTGGGCTCGCCGGAGTGCTGTACCGGACCTTATGAAGGTCATACCTGGCTTTGGCGGTACCAGCCTCTTGCGGTGACCATGCGGCCCAACCGGTACGCGTGCCGGTGACGTTTTCCAGGCTGATGCAGTCCACCGGGCACACGGGAATGCATAACTCGCAGCCTGTGCACCAGGGCTCGATGACGGTGTGCATCATCTTGTTGCTGCCCATGATGGCATCTGTCGGGCAGGCCTTGATGCACAGCGTGCAGCCTATGCACCAGTTCTCGTCGATGAAAGCAAGCGCACGAGGTCCTTCGGTGCCGTTGGCGGGATTGAGCGGCTGAACCGGCTGACCGGTGATGGCCGACAGGCGCTGCACGCCTTCGGCGCCGCCTGGCGGGCATTGGTTGATGGCGGCGTTCCCTGCGGCAATGGCCGCCGCATAGGCCGCGCAATCGGGATAACCGCAACGGGTGCACTGGGTTTGGGGCAGTGCAGCGTTGATACGCTCAAAAAGAGTAAGGTCGACGGGAAAGGTCACCGGCGTATTGTCCTGCCAGTGGGCCTGCAAGCTGGCCCCACTGGGCATCCTCAGGCCTGTTTGCTGCGGGCCGGCTTCTTTGTTGCTGGTTTTGCAGCGGCTTTTGACGGGGCTTTTGCGACGGGTTTTGCGGTGGCTTTTGCGACCGGCTTTGCTATATTTTTGGTAGCTGCTGGCGCACGTTTGGCTTGGGTTGGGGCCCGATTGTTCTCCAGAATAAAGGCCTTGACCTGCGGGTAGACAATCTCGCGCCAGCGGCGGCCGCTGAAAATCCCGTAGTGGCCAGCGCCCTTGACTTCCAGGTGCTTTTGCATGGCCTTGGGGATGTTGTGGCAAAGGCCATGCGCGGCCTCGGTCTGCCCGGAGCCCGATATATCGTCCAGTTCGCCCTCGACCGTGAAATGGGCTGTGGTTTTGATGTCCTCGGGCCGCACGCGTTCAACCTGGCCGTCAACGCCCGTGACGTCCCAGGTGCCGTGGACCAGCTTGAACTCCTGGAACACCGTCTTGATGGTGTCCAGGTAATAGTCGGCGTCCATGTCGAGCACGGCGTTGTATTCGTCGTAGAACTTGCGATGCGCCTCGGCGCTGGCGTCGTCGCCCTTGAGCAGGTCCTTGAAGTAGTCGTAATGGCTCTTGGCGTGGCGGTCGGGGTTCATGGCCACAAAGCCGGTGTGCTGCAAGAAGCCGGGGTAGACGCGCCGTCCGGCGCCCGGGAAATTGCTGGGCACGCGGTAGATCACATTGTTTTCAAACCATTCATAGCTCTTGTTCATGGCCAGGTTATTCACGGCCGTGGGGGATTTGCGGGCATCGATCGGGCCGCCCATCATGGTCATGCTCAGGGGGGTGGTCTCGCCGCGCGAGGCCATCAGCGACACGGCAGCAAGCACCGGCACGGTGGGCTGGCAGACGCTGATAACGTGGCAGTTGCCGTAAATGCCCTGGAGGTGGCGAATGAACTCCTGCACGTAGTTGACGTAATCGTCCAGGTGGAACGAGCCTTCAGAAAGCGGCACGGTCCGCGCGTTTTTCCAGTCGGTGATGTAGACCTTGTGGTCTTTCAACATGGTCTTGACGGTGTCGCGCAGCAAGGTAGCGTAGTGGCCCGACAGCGGCGCCACGATCAGCACGGCGGGCTCGCCCTTGAGGCCCGTCAGCGTAGCGGGATCGTCGGTGAAGCGCTTGAAGCGGCGCAGCTCGCAAAAGGGCTTGTCAACCTCCACGCGTTCATGGATGCTGACTTCGGTGCCGTCGACATCTACCGTACGGATGTCGAAAGCCGGTTTTTCGTAGTCTTTGCCCAGCCGGTAAATCAGGCTGTAGCCGGCCGCGACGCGCTGGGCAAACGGGTTTTGGCCTAGCGGCGAGAGCGGGTTGCCATAAAGTTTGGCAGCCGCTTGCGCAAAGTCGACAAAAGGCTCCATCAAGGTGCGTTGGGCTTCATAGACTTGGTACAGCATCGGGGGTCAACCTTGGGTTTGGGTTACTTGGTAAATCGTAATATGTTGCAGTGCAATATAACAGGGGGCTGCCTCGGTGATTTGAGGATAACCACCAATACCGGGCGGTTTTCACGCTGTTGGGGCCAGGCACCACAAAAGTGCGCCGGGGCTTGGCTTGGCAATGATGACCGCTGCCGCCTGAGGAATTGAAAGAACACTTACCATTCTCCTCCAGCCAGCAGCGCTTGTGCCCGCCCGAAGTGTGGTTTTTGAACAGGAAAAACAACAAATGCTCCACCCAATTGACGTTTCCGCTCTGGACCAGCTGACCTCCCTGAAGAGGTCAGACCGCATGCCGGTCCTTTTTGTGGGCCACGGCAGTCCCATGAACGCCATAGGCGACAACGAGTACCGGCGCAGCTGGCAGGCGCTAGGTGCGGAATTCGGGTCGAACCACCCCAAACCGCAGCTGATTCTGTGCATTTCCGCCCATTGGCTGACCGAAGGCTGGTGGCTGACGGCCATGGACAAACCCAAAACCATCCATGACTTTGGCGGTTTTCCGCAGGAACTCTTTGACCAGCAATACCCCGCGCCCGGCGACACGGCTGCGGCACAGGTCATCAGCCAGTTGGTGAGGCAGCGGGCCTCGGCCCCGCTCGGCCTGGACGAAGGGCAGTGGGGGCTGGACCACGGTGCCTGGTCGGTGCTCAAGCCCATGTTTCCGGATGCAGACRTCCCGGTCATCCAGCTCAGCATGGATTACAGCCGTGCGCCCGACGAGCACTATGCCCTGGCAAAGCAGCTGAAAGCTTTGCGCGACCGCGGCGTGCTGATCGTGTCCAGCGGCAATATCGTGCACAACCTGCGCCAGATGCAGCGGGGGGCGGCAGGCAACCAGGCCTACGATTGGGCGCTGGAGTTCGACCAGACGATTGGTGGCTATCTGCAGCAGGGTAATCTGGACGCCCTGCAGAATTTCCAGAAGCTGGGCCAAGTGGCGAAGATGGCGCACCCCACCCATGAACACTACCTTCCGCTGCTGTACACCGCAGGCGCGGTTGATGCGAAAGAGCCAGTGCGGTTTTTCAACACGAGCTTCCAGGCAGGCGCAATTTCCATGCGATCGGTGGTGTGGGGATGACGCTGTTTGCCCACAGAGTTGCAAATGGTATTTTTTACAGTCTGTAATTGACACGAATGGATTGCTGACGAGCGGTAAATATGTAACACAATACAGGGCAAAAGGTTTCCTCGATGCCCGTGTCTGAACGTTCCGTATTGCCCGTCCTTGTTTCCGTTGCGCTGGCAGGCATGCTGCCAGCGATGTTTTTGCCAGCGGGTTATCCAGCGGCTTGGCTTTTGTCGGGAACGCTGCTGGCATTGCTGGCGGCAAAACTACGCCCAGAGCCGTTTGTTGATCAGATCGCCGCCGTTCGTGCAGTCAGAACCGTCGTGCTGTGTTTCGCAGCCTACCTGGTACTGTTTGCCGGAACCCTGGTCTGGCATGGCGCCGCCGTGCGCGAACTCGACAAGCCGGTTCGTTATGTCGTAGGGGGCATCCTGCTGCTAGCCTTGACTCGTGCGAGGGTTGAGCCCGCGGTTGTGCGCGCCCTGATTTTATTTGCCGGTTTCTGCGTGTTCGGCTACGCATTGTTTGACAGGATCGCCAACGACGCGGTGCGCGTCGGGGGATTCATGAATG
>NZ_JBFUBD010000232.1:0-4362 GCF_056405935.1 Polaromonas sp. P1_E3 | reverse complement strand
GGGCAGGGCGCGCGTGCGGCTGAGCAATTGGTGGATCGCGCCAACCTGATGACGCTGACGGCCCCCGAGATGACGGTGCTTGTCGGGGGTATGCGTGCCCTGAATGCCAACGTCGGGCAGGCCCCGCACGGTGCTTTTACCAGGCGGCCCGGGACCTTGAGCAACGACTTCTTTGTGAACCTGCTCGACATGCGTACGAAGTGGCAGAAATCYGCCGACGCTGAAGGTGTTCTGGAGGGCCGCGACCGCACAACGGGTGAGCTCAAGTGGACGGGTACGGTGATTGACCTGGTCTTCGGTTCAAACTCGCAGTTGCGGGCCATTGCGGAAGTTTATGCATGCAGCGATTCTCAGCAAGTCTTCGTGCGTGACTTTGTGGCGGCCTGGAACAAGGTGATGAACCTTGACCGCTACGACCTTGCCTGATTGCGACAGACCCTCATAGGCGCTGATTGAGGCCAAGCCCGCCCGGTGAAGACCGAAGCGGGCTTTTTTCCTTTCCATTACGCTTCGTCTTTTAGGAGCCTCCCATGACGCAGCCCGCAGACAAGGATTTCGAGAGAGGCCTCGCCACCCGAAAACAGGTGATGGGTGAGGATTTTGTGGCCAATGCCTTTAGCAAGGCGAGTGATTTTTCCCTGCCGATCCAGCACTTCATTACCCGCAACGCCTGGGGCGATGTATGGCAGCGGCCGGGGCTGGACCTCAAGACGCGCAGCCTGATCACGGTGGCCATGCTGACGGCCCTGGGCAAACAGCATGAACTCAAGGGCCATGTGCGTGCCGCACTCAACAACGGCGTAACGCCGGAGCAATTGCAGGAGGTGTTGCTTCACGCCAGTATTTATTGCGGTTTGCCCGCCGCCGTGGAAGCCTTCAGGACAGCGGCGGAAGTCGTGGATGCCCCCACACCATGACAGCGATCCACCGCTGCGAAGAGGCCGACTGGCCCGCCGTGTGGCCCCTGTTGCGTGCCACATTTGAGACGGGTGACACCTACGCTTTTTCACCCCAGAGCACCGAAGCCGAAATCCATGCCGCCTGGATGGAGGCACCGTGGGCCACCTATGTCGTGCGCGAGGGTGCAGCCGGTGATGGGCCTGTGCTCGGGACTTATTTCATCAAGCCCAACCAGCCCGGCCTGGGCTCGCATGTTTGCAACTGTGGCTACGTCGTAGCCCGCGAGGCGCAAGGCCGGGGCCTGGCATCGGCCATGTGCGGGCACTCGCAGCGCGAAGCGGTCGCCATGGGTTTTCTGGCGATGCAGTTCAACCTGGTGGTGTCGACGAATGAGCGGGCAGTGCGCCTGTGGGAGAGGCTGGGGTTTGAAGTGGTGGCTACCTTGCCTGGGGCTTTTCGGCACCAGCGGCTGGGGCTGGTGGATGCGCTTGTGATGTTCAAGACCTTGGGCTGAGAAGGTTGTTGGTCTTTAAGCCAACGGGAACGGACGCTGACGCTATTGAATTGAAGCGATCAGGGTGAGTTCGTGAGCTGTAGTTCCTGCTCCGACGACGGGCCCTCAGCAGAGACAGCCACAAATCCGGCGCTGTCGCTGCGTGCATCGCGCGGCCGCTTTTGGCATGAGTCCTGTGAAAAAACCACCCCTACTTCAGGGTGGGGATCAGGACTACACGCTCGCGGCCATCCAGAGCGCACAATGGATTTTCCGGTTGGCCTTCCTGGCAACTGCAAAACAGCCCGGCTGGCAGGCCTCTTCGCTGTAACCCTCCTGAAAGGAAAACAATACCCATGCAAGTTCAAGTCAATTCCAACCACACCATGCATACCGGCGAATCGTTCGGGCGCTGGGCCAGCACCGAACTCAACACATCCCTGAGCCGCTTCAGGGGCGACATCACGCGCATAGAGGTTCATATGAGCGATGAAAACAGCGACAAGATCAGCCCGGACCAGAAACGCTGTGTGATGGAGGCGCGGCTGGCGCATCATGAGCCACTGGCTGTCAATCATCAGGCGTCCAGCCAGGACGAGGCCTTTCGCGGCGCAAGCGAGAAGCTCAAACGCATGCTTGACCACACACTGGGGAAGCTGCGCGACCAGCATCGCGCACGTGAAACCATCCGCCACGAGCCCGACGCATCTGACGCGGGTTAACTTTTGCCGGCCGCGATGCTGGTGGCGGGCTTGGCCATTACAAAGCGGTGAAGCATGGCCCCGCGCCGTTCCACCACCTGTTCTTCACTCACCATAAACCCCTGGCGTTCGAAGAATGGCCGGCTCACCAGGCTGGCTTCGGTGAAAAACTTCGTCACACCAAGCTTGCGCAACGCGGTTTCGGCGTGGCGGTAAAGCTGCGAGGCAACGCCACGGCGTGCCGCGGCAGGGGAGGTAAACAGGAGGTCGATATGGCCGTTTGTTTCAAAGCCGATAAAGCCCAGCGCAGGGCCGGCTTGCGAGTCTTGTGCCAGAAAGACCTGTAACGGGCCGAGCCGTGTTTCCCATCGAACCAGGTCGGGCGGGCGCGGCGCCCAGGCCTCGCGTTGCACCGCGTCGTAGTGGCTTGCCGCCAGGCCATGAACCGCGTCGGTGAACAGCCGGGCGACCACGGCGAGGTCTGAATTTGCGTAAGGCCTGATGTGCATGGCGTGCGTGATATGTGGGGCAAGTTTCAACAACCAGAAATTAAGCAACAGTTTGAGCTGCAGCCCAGTCAGGACGGGCGCAAGCAGCTATAAATTCCATAGCACTTGAATGACCGCCGTCTTGCCGGGCGGCTTGCGCCCTAAAAACCGGCCACCGGGCTTTCTTTTCCGGCAAACTGTGCTGTCCCGCCGCTGAAATTGCTTCGCGCCATGCTGCGGGATTGTCTGTTGTGAATTGGAACTGCGCCCCATCTTATGAAAATAGCCCTGTTGTCGGATGTGCATGCCAACCTGCGTGCGCTGGAGGCCTGCCTTGCCCATGCCGCAGAACAGGGCGCTGGCCGCCTGGCCATACTGGGCGACCTGGTGGGCTATGGCGCCCAGCCGGCCGAGGTGCTGCAGCGGATTCGTGGCCTGGCCGGCGAGGGCGCCGTTGTGCTCAGGGGCAACCATGACCAGCACACGGTGACGCCACCCGTGCAGGCCCGCTCACTCGACCAGAGCGGTGCCGCCTGGACGCATGACCGGCTCGATAAAGAGGCGCTGGCGTTTCTGGAGGCCCTGCCACTGACGGCGACCATCGGTACTGCCCTGCTGGTGCATGCCAGCGCTGACTCCCCGGGGCGATGGCACTATGTAGACAACGAGCGCCGCGCCGAGGCAAGCCTTGACGCTGCGGCGCTCGACCCGGATGTGCGGTATGTGTTTTGTGGCCATGTGCACCAGCAGACGCTTTATTTCCGCGGTGCGGGGCAGGGGCTGATGCGTTTTCAGCCCACGCCGGGCGTGACCATCCCGGTACCGGCACATCGCCACTGGCTCGCCACGGTCGGTTCTGTGGGCCAGCCGCGCGACGGCAACCCCAAGGCCATGTATGCACTGTTTGACCCGGAGCTGGCCGAGCTGACTTTTCACCGGGTGGCCTACGACCACCTGGCCGCTGCGGCCGACGTGCGTGCAGCGGGCCTGCCCGCCTACTTCGCGCAGCGGCTGGAGGCGGGCCTGTGAGGCTGATGGCACCCGGCACGGTGGTGGATGGATTTGTGGTTGGCGAATGCCTGCATGCCGGCGGCATGGCGCATATCTACCAGGTGGGCTATGCCGACGCGGTGCACGCCGTGCCTTTTCCGCTGGTAATGAAGGTGCCGCGCATGACGGCTGGCGATGGCGCTGAAAACATCGTGGGGTTTGAGGTCGAGCTGCAGTTGCTTTCCGTGCTGACCGGGCCGCATGTGCCGCGGCTGGTGGCGGCGGGCGACCTTGAAAAAATGCCCTACCTGGTGATGGAATACATCTCCGGCCGTACGTTGCAGCAACTGCTGGACGAAGCCGCGGCGCCGCTGCCCGCGGAAGAAATTGCCCGGCTGGGCGTGGCAGTCGCCCAGGCGGTGCACAGCCTGCACCTGCAGGACGCCTGCCMCCTGGACCTGAAACCGGCGAACGTGCTGATACGCCCCGATGGCAGTGCCGTCCTGCTCGACTTCGGCTTGTCTTGCCATGCGCATTACCCGGACCTGCTGGCTGAAGAGCTGCGTCCCGCCGTCGGCTCTCCGACCTGGATGGCGCCCGAACAGGTGGTGGGCGTGCGGGGCGACCCGCGCAGCGACATCTTTGCCATCGGCGTGATGCTGTATGAGCTGGCCACGCGCGAGCTGCCTTTCGGCAACCCGCAGACCCGAGGCGGCTTGCGGCAGCGCCTGTGGATGGACCCGGTGCCGCCGCGCGTGCTGCGGCCCGACCTGCCCGAATGGCTGCAGGA
>NZ_JBFUBD010000231.1:0-4376 GCF_056405935.1 Polaromonas sp. P1_E3 | reverse complement strand
CGCCAGCAGCGCCGCCACGATGGCCCAGCGGCGTAGATAGGCCCCCGGGGCGGGGGTGGCAGGGGTAGATTCAGCGGCTGTCGTGATCAGAAGGCCAGCGTACCATCGGCCGCAGCAGGCTTGCTTCAGGACGGCTTGGCGGGTGTCGCGGGTGCCCTAGGCGCGCCCAGGGGCATCAAAACCCCTCACAGTCTTGATCTGTATCAACTTTTACCTATAAAAAGTGCCTGCAGCCCAATAAGGACGAGCGCGAGCAGCTATCAAATAAATAGCATGCAGCACACCCGGAGCGCCCGCCGCACGGCCCTCCCACGCCGCTCGCACTCCTTACAGCCTCCCGCCGCCACCCATAACCCCACTGCCAAAATCGCCCCATCCTGTTAAGCTGGCTGCCCGACTTTTAATAACGATTTGAGAGACAACACCATGCCCGGACTCCTCCCCAACGTTGACCCTGACGGCCTGCTCGAGTTTTCGGTGGTCTACACCGACCGCGCCCTCAACCACATGTCAAAAAGCTTCCAGGGTGTGATGAGCGACATCTCCCGCATCTTGAAAGACGTGTACAAGGCGCACGCCGTGGCCCTGGTGCCCGGCAGCGGCACTTACGGCATGGAAGCCGTGGCCCGCCAGTTTGCGGGCGGCAAGCACGTCATGGTCATCCGCAACGGCTGGTTCAGCTACCGCTGGACGCAAATCTTTGACATGGGCCACATCCCTGCGTCGCACACCGTGCTCAAGGCCAAACAGACCGGCCCCGGCGCGCAAGCCCCCTGGGCGCCCGCACCCATTGCCGATGTGGTCGCTGCCATCGCCAAAGAAAAGCCCGCGCTCGTTTTTGCCCCGCACGTAGAAACCGCTTCCGGCATGATCCTGCCCGACAGCTACCTGCAGGCCGTGGCCGCAGCGGTGCATGCCGTGGGTGGCCTCTTTGTGCTCGACTGCATTGCCTCCGGCGCCATGTGGGTCGACATGAAGGCCACCGGCGTTGACCTGCTCATCTCCGCCCCGCAAAAAGGCTGGAGCAGCTCACCCTGCTGCGCCATGGTCATGCTCAGCGAGCGCGCCCGCGCCGCGATAGACAGCACCGCCAGCTCCAGCTTTGCCTGCGACCTCAAGAAGTGGATGCAGATCATGGAGACGTATGAAAACGGCGGCCATGCCTACCACGCCACCCTGCCCACAGACGCCCTCACGCGCCTGCGCGCCGCCATGAAAGAAACGCAAGACTACGGCTTTGCCAAAGTCAAAGCCGAGCAGGAAGCCCTGGGTAGCAAGGTGCGCAAACTGTTTGAAAGCCGCGGCCTGCCCAGCGTGGCCGCTGAAGGCTTCAAGGCCCCGGGCGTGGTCGTCAGCTACACCACAGACCCCGACATCCAGTCCGGCAAAAAGTTTCTTGCGCAAGGTTTGCAAACCGCCGCCGGTGTGCCGCTGCAGTGTGATGAGACCGCAGACTTCAAGACCTTCCGCGTCGGCCTGTTTGGCCTCGAGAAGTGGCACCAGTCTGACCGCACCGTCGGCCAGCTCGCCGCCGCACTCGACCAGATCGGCCTGACCGAGAAGGCGCGCCAGGCTGTCGCGGCCTGAGCGGCTGTTTCTCATCGGGAGCTTCGGCTCCCTTTTTTATGTCCGCTTTTTGTTTTAATCCATCCCTTCATCTATTCATTCCTAAAGAGACGTGTCCATGAAATGCGCTTTGGTCGGTTCCCGTTTTTTCGCAGCCTCGGTATTTGAGGCGCTTCGCAAAGAAGAAGGCATTGAGTTCACCAGCATCGTCGCCCCCGCTGAAGACGACCGGCTGGCGATTGCCGGGCGCGCCGCCGGCATCCCCGTGCATGTGCTGGCCAACCCCAAGATCGTGCCCGGCGAAGCGATTGCCGAAGGCACCGAACTCATCATCGCCGCGCACACGCATGCCCGCGTGAGCGACGACGCACTTGCACGCTCGCGCCTGGGCGGCATCGGCTACCACCCCTCGCTGCTGCCAAGGCACCGCGGCATTGCGGCCGTTGAGTGGACGATTCTGGAAGGCGACCCCATTGCCGGCGGCTCCGTCTACCACCTGGCCGACGGCTGGGACGCCGGCGCCATCGCCGCGCAAGACTGGTGCTTTGTCAAAAAAGGCGAAACCGCCCGCGAACTGTGGGAGCGCGCCCTGGCGCCCATGGGCCTGGCACTGCTCAGCAAGGTCGTGCACCACGCCCGCCTGCAAGGCAGCCTGCCCGCCGAGGTACAAGACCCCGCCTTCGCCACCCGCGCGCCCATGCTGCGCAAGGCCGTGGTGCTGAAGGAAGAGACCTCATCCGCCAACACCTCGCTGGTCGTCTCCATCGTCGGCACCGACCGCCAGGGCATCGTCAGCTCACTCGCAGACAAAGCCCAACGCTTCGGCGCCAACTGGGCCGCCAGCCGCATGACACGCCTGGCCGGTGAATTCGCCGGCATGGTCCACTTCGAAGTGCCCCGCGAGAATGCCGACAACCTCGCCAACTCATTGCGCGGCCTGCAGTCCAGCGGCCTGCAAGTGGTGGTAGCAAAAAGCGATGGCGCCAACACACCCGCCGCCCTGCGCGTGTTTGAACTCGAACTGGTAGGCGAAGACCGCCTGGGTATCGTCAGCAAGCTCACGAAAATGCTCGCCGAGCGCGGCATCAGCATCGAAAGCATTCACACCGACATCGTGCGCAGCGGTGTCTCAGGCAAGCAGACCTTCAAGGTCGAGGCGCACTTGCTGGTGCCGGCCAAGTTGTCGGTAGAGGCGTTGCAGAAGGAGCTGGGGACCTTGGCCAGCGAGATGATGCTGGATATTGCGTTGGGGGAGCGGCAGGTTACTGGGTAATGAGCCACTGTCGACTTGTCAACTAGGCTACAAAGTTTCACAGACACTTAACCAACCAAGTCGTTCAGGGCAAAGGAACGGCGTTTACTTTCAACTATCGAGAATCTATGACCACTATTGTTGTGCCGGCGGCCATTGTCAGACAGGGCGATCTGACCCTTTACACCACATCAATAAAAGTCCGAGATTTAATCGTTCCTGGTTTCTACAGTGTTGAGACACTTGATCCGGATAACGCTAACGATAGTGGTTATCAAAGACTTCTAAATACCGCTCGAGCAAAAAGACTTGCTGACTACATAGTGGAAGGCCAAGAAAGCAAGGATGCTTTTCTACCCACCTCCGTGTTTCTTGCTACGGATAAGGCGATTTCCTACGATATCGACAAACACAGCATCGCGATCAACATAGATGAGGTGGGGCCGTTTGGGGTCGTGGATGGGCAGCATCGTCTGGAGGGTCTAAGAATCGCAGCGGAACGTGACGACAGGGTGMTCGACTTCGATGTTGCTGTGAATATAGCTACTTCACTTCCAAAGATTCATCAGATGTGCCACTTTCTAATAGTGAACACGACTCAGAAAAGTGTGGAGGCTGGCGTTGAGCAGCGCATTATTGCGCGGCTGACCGAAGCGATTGACATTGAAGATATGCCAACGCTTCCTAAGTGGATAAGAAAAAGAGTTGAGCTAGGCGATGTGGCTCAGGCGGTTCGCCTAGTCGACTACTTGAACCAAACGGAGGATTCGCCATGGCGCGGCAAGGTACTTATGGCAAATGCTGCTCGTGAGGGATCCACGATTAATCAAAAATCATTTGTGAAGGCAGTTGTAAAGTATGTTCTAACTGCTAACAACCCATTAAATGCTTTTCGGGATTTTGAAAAACAAAAGAAGATATTTCTTAATTACTGGAAGGCGATCGCCTCTGTTCTTGACGATGGCAATTCGGCCGTTTTATTTAAGTACAACGGCGTTGAGTTATTTAGTAAGTTTTCGATTCCATTTTTTATGAAGCTGCAAGTCAATGGAAACTTTACTGTCAGTGTGCAAACTGAACTCCTAAAAAAGTGTTTGGAGAATGTAGAGGGCGACTATGCGGGGGTAGGGCACCCAGATTGGTGGGCCAGTGGCTCTAAGGCGAGCTTCCTTAACTCTGGTGCAATAAATCAAGTTGCAGGTGCGATGGGTGCGGCGTTGAACTCTACTTCAACGAATTCATCAATTGAAATATGAACGTAGGGAAATTGATCCCAATGGCTCCCAGTTGGGAACCATTCTCTTTGAATAAGTCAAAATTTATTCCGGCTAAATCTGGCTGTTATGCGCTTACTACCTTCGATGGGACAATTTTGTATGTCGGTCTCGCAGTTGATCTTCGGAGGCGTTTTATGCAGCACCTTGATAGCCCAGAAAAAACAGCCGTAACACCCGATGGACGAGCAACAAAATTTTTCTGGCTAGAAACTTCAGATACAAATAGAGTCGAGCGAACATGGCTCAATATTCACGTTCATAACGAGGGTAGATATCCTCTG
>NZ_JBFUBD010000230.1:0-4422 GCF_056405935.1 Polaromonas sp. P1_E3 | reverse complement strand
GGGTACGTTTAAAGCGGAAAGCCGTTCGGCATTTCGTGCATAGACCCAGGCAAGGTCTGCCTGGTCCGCAAGGTCTTCAAGACTCCGGAAATGAGGCGCGGAGCCCAGTCCTGCACCAATGACGGCGAGGCGCAGCCGCGCGGGGCTGAGTGCCGAAGGCATGGTTAATCAAGCTTGACGTTGGCTGCCTTGATCACTTGCGCCCACTTCTCTACTTCAGCCTTCTGGAAGGCGGATACCTGTTCGGTTGTCATGCTCGAGGGTTGCATGCCGAGTCCCTTGAGGCGTTCCTGCATTTCGGGCTGCGCAGTGATCTTCATGATTTCATCGTGCAGCCTGTCAATGATGGGCTTGGGGGTGCCGGTCGGCACAAAAATGGCCTGCCATGAGGAAACTTCAAATCCGGGGACGGACTCGGCCACCGTTGGAACATTGGGCATGGACTCCAGGCGCTTGGCGGAGGTGACGGCCAGCGCACGCACCTTGCCGCTCTGGATATGCGGACCGGCCACGACCGTGGTGTCAAACATCATGTCCACCTGGCCGCCGATCACGTCCTGGATGGCGGGACCGCTGCCTTTGTAGGGCACATGGATGAACTGGGTGCCCGACTTGAAACCCAGCAGTTCCAGCGATAGATGCTGCGAAGTGCCGCTTCCGGCCGATGCCGAAGAAATGGTTTTAGGTTTGGCCTTTGCAGCCGCCAGCACGTCCTGCAGCGTTTTGTAAGGGCTGTTGGCTCCCACCACCAGCACGACCGGGTTGGTGCCGATGAGTGCCACTGGCGAGAAAGACTTGATCGGGTCATAGCCCAGTTTGGGGTACAGGCTCACGTTGATCGCATGCGAGCTGACCGTGCCGCCCAGCATCGTGTAGCCGTCTGCCGGTGCGCGGGATGCCACTTCCGAACCGACGCTGCCGCCAGCGCCGCCCTTGTTGTCGATCACGATGGTGGTACCCAGGACTGGCCCGAGCTTCTGCCCAATCAGCCGGCCCAGGATGTCGGTCGTGCCGCCCGCGGGAAAGGGCACAACGTAAGTGATGGGTTTGCTGGGCCATTTGTCTTGCGCCAGAGCGGGAAGGCCAAGCGCCGACAGGGCAGCGCAGGCAAGTGCGGAATGGATGAGGGACCGGCGTTTCATGGTGTGTCTCCTGTGTTGGTTGCGTTGATGCTGGATGGATAAACCGATGGATGCGAGCCGGGTATGGATGTCCTGGCTCAAGCAGGCGCCCCGACGCTACGCATCCTGCGTCAGCACTTACTTGATGGCCTGGATGCGCTCGTACAGGCTCTTGGGCCAAGGCGCATCAGCTGCGGTGAGTGAAGGCAACACGGCGGCCGCAAAAGGCGCACGGTCCACCTTGTTGACTGTTTTTCCCTTTTTCTCGAACTCGCTGACCAGGCGGTTCTCGGCGTCGACGATATCCTGGCTGGCACGGCTGGACGCTTCCCAGAGTACCTGGTCGAAGATTTTTTTGTCGGCCTCGCTGAGTTTGGACCAGACCGAACCCGACACCGCAGTGATCAGTGATTCGGTGATGTGGCCGGTCAGGGTGATGTATTTCTGGACTTCGTAAAACCTCTTGGCCTCGATGGTGGGAAGCGGATTCTCCTGCGCATCGACCGTCCCGTTTTGCAGCGCCAGGTAGACCTCGGCAAATGCGATGGGCGTCGGGTTCGCGCCCACGGCCCTTGGGAACATCACAAAAAGTGGCGCATCAGGCACGCGCAGCTTGAGGCCTTTCATGTCTTCGGGCTTGCTGATGACCTTGTTGGAAGTCATATGGCGCAGGCCGTAGTAGGTGTAGCCTGCAATGTGCTGGCCGCCGGTCTTGCTGGCGTATCCCTGCGCCAGCTCCTGGAAGACCGGACCGTTGCGGAAAGCCTGGAAGTGCGCGTAGTCGCGAAACACAAAGGGCGCGGCAGCGATCGACAGCGGCGGATGCGCACGCCCGGCAAAGGCCGCGCCGGTATAAATGATGTCGACGGTGCCCAGCGTCAGGCCCTGGTTGATGTCGGTTTCCTTGCCCAGGGATGAGGCCGGGAAGACTTCCACCACGTAACGGCCGTTGGTTTTCTTTTTGATTTCATCAGCGGCCCAGACGGCCTGCTTGTGAAAGGTCTCCGAAGTTTCGTAGACGTGTGCCCATTTGAGTTTGGTCTGGGCAGCGGCACCGCCTGCGCCCAGCGTGCCGGCCAGTGCCAGCAGTGTCGCGCCCGCAATGCTGCAAAGGGTTCTGCGTTTCATGTCTTGTCTCCTGATTGTTGTAGTGGCTCAGTGGGTATCGGTGGTGGGGAGGGCGCCGCGGTATACCGCCCCTGGCGCCTGACGGGCAGTGCCCTGTTCAATGGGCATTTCCGGGAATCCTCTAAATTCCCGCAGCCCGCTGGATTCATCGAACCATGCAGGGCATCTTGTTGTTGAACTTCCAGTTGGGGATCAGGTATTGCATGGCCACTGCATCGTCGCGTGCGCCAAGGCCGTGCTTGAGATAAAGCTGGTGTGCTTTTTCCACTTCTGCCATGTCCAGTTCGACGCCCAGGCCTGGCGTTTTCGGTACCGCAACCTGGCCGTCCACGATTTGCAGCGGCGCTTTCGTCAGGCGCTGGCCGTCCTGCCAGATCCAGTGCGTGTCGATCGCGGTGACCTTGCCCGGCGCGGCCGCAGCCACGTGGGTGAACATGGCCAGGGAAATGTCGAAATGGTTGTTGGAATGCGAGCCCCAGGTCAGTCCCCAGGTCTGGCAGACCTGCGCGACGCGCACGGACCCTTGCATGGTCCAGAAGTGCGGGTCGGCCAGCGGAATGTCGACCGACTGCAGGTGAATGGTGTGGGAAAGCTCACGCCAGTCAGTGGCGATCATGTTGGTAGCGGTGGGCAGACCTGTGGCGCGGCGGAACTCCGCCATCACCTCACGGCCCGAGAACACGCCTTCGGCTCCGCAGGGGTCTTCTGCGTAGGCCAGCACATCGCCGCGGCCCTGGCAAATGCGGATGGCATCCTTGAGCAGCCACCCACCGTTCGGATCCAGCGTGATGCGCGCATCGGGAAAACGTTCCGCCAGGGCGGTGATGGCTTCCATCTCTTCTTCGCCCCGCAACACGCCGCCCTTGAGCTTGAAGTCTTTAAAGCCGTAGCGCTTGTAGGCCGCTTCGGCCAGCGCCACAATGCCCTTGGCGTCCATGGCGGCCTCATGGCGCAGGCGCAGCCAGTCGTCTTCGGCATCCGGCGCGCTGCCATATGCCAGGTCCGTCTTTTTGCGGTCGGCTACATAAAAGAGGTAGCCCAGCATGGCGACTGAATCGCGTTGCTGGCCTTCGCCCAACAACGCCGCGACGGGTACGCCCAGAAATTGGCCGAGCAGGTCGAGCAGGGCGCTTTCAACTGCGGTGACGGCATGGATTGCCACGCGGAGGTCGAAGGTCTGGTTGCCGCGGCCGCCGCTGTCACGGTCGGCAAAGCGTGTGCGCAGGGTATTGAGCACCTGGTTCCAGGCGCCAATCGACTGGCCTTCGATCAGTTCACGCGCATCTTCCAGGGTCTTGCGTATTTTCTCGCCGCCCGGCACTTCGCCCACGCCGGTGCGGCCGGAACTATCCGTCAGGATCAGCAGGTTACGGGTAAAGAACGGGCCGTGCGCACCACTGAGGTTGAGCAGCATGCTGTCCTGGCCAGCCACGGGAATCACCTGTACGCGGGTGATTTTGGGTGTTTGCGAGGGGGCTGAAAGGGCTGTTGCGGGAGCGGTGGAAGCGGGCATACCGGACGGGTTGTAGGATGGTTGATAAAAATTTATCAGTTATCGTACAACTCACCGACGGTTTATGCAACCAGGTTTGTGCCCAGGTTTCGGGGAGATGAGGCCTCGGAGGGTTCGCCGGGAGGTTGCATGGTGTGCGCGTTGTTACCCCTGCGAAGCCGTTCCCGGCTGTTGGAAAGGTGCGTCCGCATGGCGGCGCGTGCTGCTTCCGCATCCTGGCTTCGAATGGCGTTGTAAATGCTCTCGTGCTCGCTGTTGACCCGCTGCAGGTAATTGAAGCGGCCTTCCGGTGCGCTGTGCGTTGTGTTGACGCGGGTGCGCGGAATGATCATGGTGCCCAGGTAGGTCATGAGGTCGGCGAAGTGCCGGTTGCCTGTGGCGCGGGCCACCTCCATATGGAACTGGAAGTCTGGTGGCACCGCATCGGAATCCAGGCTGATGGAGTCATGAAATGCGCGCAGGGCATTTTCCAGGGCTTTGAGGTTTTCTGGCGTCCTCCTCTGTGCAGCGAGGCCGGCAGCTTCCGTTTCGAGGCTGATGCGCAACTCCAGCACGGAGATCACGTCGGCCACAGTCGCAAAGTCTTCGGCGGTAATCCTGAAGTTGCCTGCGTCCTGCGGTTGCAGCACAAAGGTGCCGATCCCGTGCCGGGTTTCGACC
>NZ_JBFUBD010000229.1:0-4424 GCF_056405935.1 Polaromonas sp. P1_E3 | reverse complement strand
TTCCTGGACTATGCCAGGCCTGAACCACCCCGGCTGGAACGGGTGTCGCTCAATGCGGTGGTCGACGCCGCCGTGTACGCCATCGCCGACTATGAAGACATGCGGGTGACCGTCACCATCCCCGACGACATGGCCGTGCTGGCGGACGAAGTCGAGCTGTCGCGCGTGATTTCAAATCTGCTGGAGAATGCCAGGCGCTATGGCAAGACACCCGAAACCGGCATTGCCCTGGTCGACATTGCCGCCAAGGGCCGCGACCAGTGGGTGCTGATCAAGGTGCGCGATCACGGCATGGGTGTGGCGCCCGAGACCTTGTCCAAGCTTACCCGGCCGTTTTTCCGCGGAGACGCCGCACGTACGGCAGCCACCGGCGCAGGCCTGGGCCTGGCGATTGTTGAAAAAACCATTCACCGCATGGGTGGCGTGTTTGGCCTGGCCAATACCGGCTCGGGTGGGCTCGCGGCGCATATCAAGCTGCGCAGAAGTTGATGCACCGGCCCGGCTGTTCAGCGCGCAGTCGCTGACGATGAAATATGCTCTAAAGCCAATCAGGACGTGCGCAAGCAGCTATTAAAAAAATAGCATGAAAAGCATTAAACAAGCAGAACAACGGCCCGGGCTTCCATGCTCAGGCCCTGCCCTACCGGACCCAGTTTCTCGGCCGTTTTGGCCATGACGTTTACCTGGTGCACATCCAGCGCCAGCACCTGTGCAATGCGCGCGCGCATCGCTGCAATATAAGGTGCAAGCCTGGGCGCCTGTGCAATCACCGTGCTGTCGATGTTTCCAATGCGGTAGCCGCGCTCCATCAAAAGGCGCCCAACTTCCGCCAGCAGGACCGTCGAATCAGCGCCCTTGAAGCGGGCGTCGGTATCCGGAAAATGCGAGCCGATATCGCCCAGCCCGGCGGCACCTAACAGCGCATCGGTAATCGCATGCAGCAACACGTCGGCATCCGAATGCCCAAGCAGGCCCACGGTGTGGGGAATTTCCACTCCGCCGATGATCAGCTTGCGTCCCGGCACCAAAGCATGCGTGTCCCAGCCTTCACCGATTCGAAAATTCAGGGTGGTCATCGTCGGGCCTTTGAATGGAACTGGGTGAATGGAGTTGAATGAATGGGTGGGCAGCCGCGGGCTATTTTCTGCGCCGCTCGAGGATAGCTTCCGCCAGCGCGAAATCCTCCGGATAGGTCACTTTGAAGTTCTGCGCACTTGCACTGACCAGCCGGGGAGAAAGCCCTGCCGCCTCCATCGCGCTGGATTCATCCGTGACAGCATCACCCGCACTTTCCAGTGCCTCGATCAGCGCGCCGATGCGGAACATCTGCGGCGTCTGCGCCAGCCATTTGTCACTGCGGTCCACGGTGGAGGCCACACGGCCGTCCCGTTCGGTCTTGAGAGTGTCGGGCAGTTTTTGCGCCAGCAGGCCGCCCACCGCGTCATTGCGGCATTCGTTAATCAGGGTCTTGATCTGCCCGGGCGTGACCAGGCAGCGCGCGGCATCGTGCACCAGCACCCAGTCGGTCGCATCAGCGCCGCCGGGCTGCTGCGCCAGCATGGCCTTCAGGCCATTGAGCACTGTCGCTGCCCGCGTGGTGCCGCCCTCCCTCAGCAAAACTTCATTGGCTCGATCGAAATCGGGAAAAACACTCCGAAAATCATCATCAGACGGCGAAATCACCACCCAGAGCGCAGCCAAGGTGTCTGCCATCCCCCTGAAGGCTTCCACTGTGTGCTCCACCATGGCACGGCCATCAATCAGCTGGTATTGCTTGGCCTTGGCGGTGCCGGCCCGGCTGCCTTGCCCGGCGCAGGGGATCAGTACAAAAAAACGGGCGTCGGAACGGGTATTGGCACGGCTTGTCGTCATAACTTCATCATAGATTCTAAAATCAGGGTTTAAACGCAGGCACCCCACTCCAGACGGTTTGGGGTGCCTGGCTTTTGCCGGACGCTTTGTATCCACGATCAAACCCAGGCCTGAACCCGCCACCACCGTTCCGACCCATGCAGCTACCCTCACTCGTCACCGGCAAACGCTACACCCTGCCCCAGCCCGCCGGTTCCGCCGACGCCCTGCTGCTGGCCCGCCTGGGCACCCGCGAAAAAGCCGCCGGCAAGCTCACCGCCATCATCACGTCGGACGCCACCACGGCCCAGCGCCTGATGGACGAGATTGCTTTTTTTGCGCCTGACCTGCGCTGCGCGCTGTTCCCCGACTGGGAAACCCTGCCTTACGACACCTTCTCGCCACACCAGGATTTGATCAGCGAGCGCCTGGCCACGCTGTGGCGAATCCAGCAGCGCGACAAGGAAACCGGCGCCGACGTCGTCATCGTGCCGGCCACCACGGCGCTGTACCGCCTCGCGCCGCCCAGCTTCCTGGCCGGCTACACCTTTCAGTTCAAGGTCAAGCAAAAGCTCGACGAAACCAGACTCAAAGCCCAGCTCACGCTGGCGGGCTACAGCCACGTCACGCAGGTCGTCAGCCCCGGCGAATACGCCGTGCGCGGCGGCTTGATCGACCTCTTTCCCATGGGCAGCCCGGTGCCCTACCGCGTTGACCTGTTTGACGACGAGATTGACAGCATCCGCACCTTTGACCCCGACAGCCAGCGTAGCCTCTACCCCGTGCCCGAGGTGCGCCTGCTGCCCGGCCGTGAGTTCCCGATGGACGACGAGGCACGCGCCAGGTTCCGCAGCCGATGGCGCGAACTGCTGGACGGCGATCCGACCAAGAGCCGCATCTACAAAGACATGGGCAACGGCGTGGCCACCGCCGGGATCGAGTACTACCTGCCGCTCTTCTTTGAAGAAACGGCCACGGTGTTCGACTACCTGGGCAGCAACGCTACCGTCGTACTGCACGGCGATTTGGAGCCGGCCTTCCAGCGCTTCTGGCAGGACACCAAAGACCGCTACCGCCTGGTGCGTGACGCGCCCGACCGCCCGGCGCTACCACCCGAATCGCTGTTCCTCGGCACCGAGCAGTTTTACGCACGCGCCAACGATTACGCGCAGCTCGCGATACGCGCAACGGTGGAAGACGTGGCCGACAACGCACAGTTCCAGAAGCTGGGCGAAATGGCCGTAGTGCGCGGCGCCGAAGACCCGCTTGCCAGGTTCAAGGGCCACGTCCGCAATACAGCCCATCGCGTGCTGGTGCTGGCCGAAAGCGACGGCCGGCGCGAAAGCCTGCTGGACTTCCTGCGCGCCAGCAGCGTCAGCCCACCGGCCTTTGATTCGCTTGAAGACTTCCAGGCCAGCGACGAAAAGCTGGGCATCGCCACCGCGGCGCTGAACACCGGCTTCAGCTGGCTCGAAGAAGGCATCGACTTCATCACCGAAACCGAGCTGTTCGCCGCCGGCGCCACGGTGCGCCGCCGCAACAAAAAACAGGAACAGGTCAGCGACGTCGAAGCGCTGATCAAGGACTTGTCGGAGCTCAACGTGGGTGACCCGGTGGTGCACAGCGCCCACGGCATCGGCCGTTACCGGGGCCTCATCAATATGGACCTGGGCCAGGGCACGAATGCCGACGGCACGCCGCTGCTGCAGGAGTTTTTGCATCTTGAATACGCCGACAGCGCCACGCTCTACGTGCCCGTCAGCCAGCTGCACCTGATCAGCCGCTACACCGGCGTCAGCGCCGAAGAAGCCCCGCTGCACCGGCTGGGCAGCGGCCAGTGGGAAAAAGCCAAACGCAAGGCCGCCGAGCAGATTCGCGACTCCGCCGCCGAACTGCTCAACATCTACGCGCGCCGCGCCGCACGCGAGGGCCATGCCTTCCGCTACTCGCCCGGCGATTACGAGACCTTTGCCAACGACTTCGGCTTTGAAGAAACCGCCGACCAGCGCGCCGCCATCCACGCGGTGATCCAGGACATGATCAGCCCGCGCCCGATGGACCGCCTGGTCTGCGGCGACGTGGGCTTCGGCAAAACGGAAGTCGCCTTGCGCGCGGCCTTTATCGCCGTTACGGGCGGCAAACAAGTCGCCTTGCTGGCACCCACCACCCTGCTGGCCGAGCAGCACTACCAGACGCTGGTAGACCGTTTTGCCAAGTGGCCGGTCAAGATCGCCGAGATGAGCCGCTTCCGCTCGGGCAAGGAAATCACGGCCGCCATCAAGGGCCTGGCCGACGGCACGGTCGACATCGTGGTCGGCACGCACAAACTGCTCAGCCAGGACGTGAAGTTCGAGCGCCTGGGCCTGCTCATCATCGACGAAGAGCACCGCTTTGGGGTACGCCACAAAGAGGCCATGAAGGCCATGCGCGCCGAGGTCGACGTTCTGACGCTGACGGCCACGCCGATACCGCGCACGCTGGGCATGGCGCTGGAGGGCCTGCGGGACCTCAGTGTGATCGCCACCGCGCCGCAGCGACGCCTTGCCATCAAGACTTTTGTGCGCAGCGAAAAC
>NZ_JBFUBD010000228.1:0-4432 GCF_056405935.1 Polaromonas sp. P1_E3 | reverse complement strand
CCCTTGAGCCAGGCGTTGCGGGCATGGACGATGAACACCTTGCAGCCGGCCTCGCTGACGGTGCCCACAAAGTCCCGCACAAATTCGTAACTTTCGGCTTTGTCGATGCCAATCCGATGCTTCACCGTGACYGGCACGCCGACCACATCCACCATGGCCTTGACGCAATCCGCCACCAGTTGGGGTTCTGCCATCAGGCAGGCGCCGAAAGCGCCCCGCTGAACCCGCTCACTGGGGCAACCGCAGTTGAGATTGATTTCGTCGTAACCCCACTGTTCACCCAGGCGGGCACAGTGCGCCAGATCGGCCGGCTCGCTGCCGCCCAGTTGCAAGGCTACGGGATGCTCTTCGGCGTTAAAGCGCAAATGACGCTCCACGTCCCCGTGAATCAGTGCGCCCGTGGTCACCATCTCGGTGTAAAGCAAGGCATGCCGCGACAGCAGGCGGTGAAAATGGCGGCAATGCCGGTCCGTCCAGTCCATCATCGGGGCAACGCTTAGCCGCCAGGGATGGCCTGGCAGTCCGGCAGAAGCACCGGGTAGGGGCGCAAGTGGTAATGGGGCTGACATAGCCCCATTTTCCCAGAAAGGACGCGCTCGCAGCCGCGCAGGGGTTTTGGCCCTGCGCGAAACCGCCTGACGCTGTCAGACCTCGGCGGTCTTGAACTCTTCCATAAGTTCCATTTTTCGCTGGCTCAATTCGTCGGCCAGTGCAACCAGATCAAGCTTGGACTTGCGGGCCTTGACGAACATTTCCTCGCGCTCCTCCTTGACGTGGTGGTCAATGTATTCACCCAGTACCGTCACGCGGGCGTCATACAGGTCGTCTTCCGGGTCCATGCCCGATATCTGGGCGATCAGGTCTTTGGCCGTGCTGTGCTCCACTTCCGCCTCGTCAAGCAGCGCGTCATCATTGATGGCCGCGCGAACCTGCGGATAAAAGATTTCTTCTTCAATTTGCGCATGAACCGTCAGTTCCTGGCAAATCTGATCGGCCACTTCACGCTTCTCCTCACCGGAGGCATCGCTGTCGCACAATTTCTTGAAGGTGGTGAACAGTTTTTTGACGGCGATGTGATCGGCGTCCAGCAGGTCTACGGCATCGTGCTTTTTGGGGAGTGCTTTGCTCATGGGGATCCTCTTTTGGGGTTAAGGGTCAGTCTGTTCTGATTAAAAAATAATGCGGCCGCAAAGGCCCGCCGCCCAACCAATTTAGGTGGGGGCCGGCACACGGTATGTGGGACACCCCGGAGCGCTGATGTAGGAATACAGGAAGCCGGCGGCGCCGGACAAAGCCTGTCGTTGCGCCACTGCAAAGACGGGCCAAAAATCGCGCTGAACAGTACGCTCCCATCCGGCAAGCGGGTAATATGGGCGCCACACACCCGGGCAGCTCAGGCCCTGAAGCGCAGGAAAAAATGACAACGACCATGCCGCACAGCCCCATCCCGAATCCTCGCGTCACCCTCTCGCACCGCATGCGCCCGATTGCCGCGCTGCTTCCGCTGGCACTGCTGGCCGCCTGTACTTCGGTAGCGCTCCCGCCATGGACACCGCCCTCCACACAACCTTCTGCGCCTCCTTCAGCCCCCACGCCAGCAGCGCAACGCCCCGCGCCCGCGCCCGCGAGCGCGGCTGTCCAGGTCTCGCCCGTCGCGCCCCCTGGAGCGCCCTCTCCTTCAGTAACTGCCAGCGAGCCGGAGCCTTACGGCGCCGCGGTTGCCGCACGTTTTCCAGCGCCCTCCGTGGTTTACAACACGCCAGGGTTGCAGGCCGGCCGCACCACGTTTACCACGCAGGCTGAAATCCAGGCCTGGTTGCGTGAACAGGCCTCGGCGGCGTCCCGCACACCTGGGATCAGGGCCGCCGTGCTGCCCATTGGCCGGTCGCAACGCGGTGAGACACTTGAAGCATTGGTTTTGACCCGCGCCGGCGGCACAGATCCCACAGTGCTGCAGTCGGCAGGCAAGCCGACGGTGCTGCTGGTAGGCCAGCAGCACGGGGACGAACCTGCCGGCAGCGAGGCGCTGCTCGTCATCGCCCGGGAGCTCGCGCAAGGCCTGCTGCAGCCTGCGCTGGACCGCATCAATGTGGTGATTGTTCCGCGTGCCAACCCTGATGGCGCGGCCAGCGGGCAACGCGCCACCACAGGTGGGCTGGACATGAACCGAGACCACCTGCTTCTGAACACACCGGAGGCCCAGGCGATTGCAAGGCTCGCCCGCGACTACAACCCTACGGTGGTAGTCGACGCACATGAGTACACGGTGGTGGGACGCTTCCTGCAGAAGTTCGGCACGGTGCAGAAGTTTGACGCGCTGTTCCAGTACTCGACCACTGCAAACCTGCCCGAATTTTTGACCAAAGCTGCGGAAGAGTGGTACCGGCGCCCATTGCTTGCCGCACTCAAGGGCCAAAACCTCACGGCCGAGTGGTACTACACCACCTCGAGCGACCTGGCCGACAAGAAAATCTCCATGGGCGGCACCCAGCCCGACACCGGTCGCAATGTATATGGCCTGAAGAATGCCATCAGCCTGCTGGTCGAAACACGCGGCGTGGGGATTGGGCGCATGCATATCCAGAGGCGCGTTCACACCCAGGTGACGGCCATCACCAGCGCGCTGGCCAGCACCGCCCAGCGCGCGAACGAGTTGCACCAGTTGCGCCCTTATCTCGACAAGGAAGTCAGCGCAAAGGCCTGCAAGGAAGAGGCCATCGTGGAGGCAGCGCCTACTTCCGCACAGTACGACCTGGCAATGCTCGACCCGGTTACCGGCGCCGACAAGACAGTCTCCGTCGACTGGGATTCCGCCCTCGCGCTGCGCAGCCTGAAAGCCCGCGCACGTCCGTGCGGCTACTGGCTGTCTGCCGCCTCCACCGTCGCTGTCGACCGGCTTCGGCTGCAGGGTGTCCAGGTGCTGCGCGTTGCCGAACAGGGCTCCATGCTCGGCGACAGCTACCGGGAAATTTCCAGCACCTCGGGCGAACGGCAGGATGTGCGGGGCGCCATTGCAGACAGCAAGGCCGTTCTGAAGGTGCAGGTCAGCCTGGCGCGCGGCGTGGTGGACGTGCCTCGGGGCAGCTACTACGTGCCACTCAACCAGCCACTGGGCAACCTGGTGCTTGCTGCGCTGGAACCTGACACCCAGAGCAGTTACTTCGCCAACCAGCTCCTGCAGGGCCTGCAAAGCACGGTGCGCGTGATGGCCGAGCCAAGCGTGAAGCTGGAAGAGCTGAACTAGCGGGCCAGCCCCATAGCAGGGGGCCTCGAAAAGCGCGGGGCTTATTTTCGCCAGCAAGGGCCACGGGACTGGCTTTGCCAGACCGCAGGCGCGGCGCCCTCCCGAGGGGCTGGAGCCCGCGGCTCCGAGCCTGCCAGCGCAGGATTGGACGGGCAACAGAGGCGAAGCGTCCTTCAAGCCGCGTCCTTCAAGGCCTCGCATCACACGAGGTGAAGAGTGTGGGGACTACATGGCATGGCTTGACGACCACGTCTTACAGGCGGAGGATGTTGTTGCTGACTGGAAATTCCGTATTTATGCGCGCTAATGTTTGTTGACGCAACATTGATGCATGAAAGGATCCGCCATGAAGAACTTTGAACTGACCAAAAAAATGCTGAGCATGGGCGGGGTGTTCTACCCCACCGGCTACGCTTTCATCATGTTCCCGGACTCCGAGGATGCCAAAAAGATCGCCCATGAGCTGGAAACGGCGAGCGACGGCGTGATGCTGCTGACACCGGATGACATTCTTGAAGATATCGGCAAGGTGGACGGCCATTCGGAGGTGAATCTGCCGCGTGTAGGGACTGAGGGCGCCACGGTCCACAAGTATGTGGACCTTGCGCGCGAAGGCCATCATGCGCTAATGATCCCGGCGCCATCCAAGGACGCCACGGAACGCATCATGGAAATTGTGCGGACAGTGCCATTTTCCTATGCGCAAAAATACCACAGCCTGGCCATCGAGGACCTCGAATAACGCCCGCACCCAGGACTTGAGCGGACACGCCGGATGCGAGGCGCCCGGCTTTTGAGGCACACTGCGCCTCATGCACCCGTCCAATCCATCCTTCACGAGCGCGCCGCGCGCCCGGCAACTGATTGAAGAGCTCAATCTCCAGCCCCACCCGGAAGGCGGCTGGTACCGCGAGGTGTTTCGATCTCCAAGGATCGTCACGCCGCAGGACGGAAGACCTGCGCGTAGCGCGCTGACCTCGATTTACTTTCTGCTCGAAACCGCACAGCACTCGCGCTGGCACTGCGTCCTTTCCGACGAGGTGTGGGTGCACCTCGAAGGCGCACCTCTCGATCTCTGGACGTGGGATGCCGATAACAACCGCCTGCACAGCACAACGCTGGGGCCCGCCAACGCAGCGACCGCCCCTCAGCACATTGTGGGTGCCGGCCTGTGGCAGGCAGCAAGGC
>NZ_JBFUBD010000227.1:0-4502 GCF_056405935.1 Polaromonas sp. P1_E3 | reverse complement strand
ATTTAAAGGAGCTTGTTATGCGCCTCACGACCAAAGGCCGCTTTGCGGTCACTGCGATGATTGATTTGGGACTGCGCCAGAACAATGGCCCGGTTACCCTGGCTGCGATCAGCCAGCGTCAGCAAATTTCCCTGTCCTACCTTGAGCAGCTCTTCGGCAAACTGCGCCGCCACGAACTGGTGGAATCCACCCGTGGCCCCGGCGGCGGTTACACCCTGGGCCGCAAGGCTTCCGAGATCACCGTCGCCGACATCATTGTGTCGGTGGACGAACCGATCGACGCCACCCAGTGCGGCGGCAAGGAAAACTGCCTGGGTGAGGGCGGGCGCTGCATGACGCACGAGCTGTGGGCTTCGCTGAACAGTCGCATGGTGGAGTTCCTGGATTCCGTGACCCTGCAAAAACTGGTGGAAGACCAACTCGCCAAGGGCGTGGTGATCGAGAACACCCCGCAGGTCAAAAAAGCCATCTTCACAGCGCCGGCCGTCAAGCCGATTCGCGTGAATGCGCCCAACTCGGTCTTCGCACTGGGCAATGCTTTCTCCAAATCCTGATGGAGTAAAGCCGGGCATTCGCCCGGCTTGCTCTCTTTGGACCTGACTGCATTGACTTCATTGATCGCGCTGCCAGCCAGCCTGTGAATTTAAAGAGCTAGCCACATGGACACCCCACACTTCCCCATCTACATGGACTACAGCGCCACGAACCCCTGCGACCCGCGGGTGGTGGACGCCATGATTCCCTGGTTGCGTGAGCACTTCGGTAACCCTGCTTCCCGCAGCCACGCCTGGGGCTGGGAAGCGGAAGCCGCCGTCGAAAAGGCCCGCGGGCAGATCGCCGACCTGATTGGCGCCGACCCGCGCGAGATCGTCTGGACCAGCGGCGCCACCGAGTCCAACAACCTGGCGCTCAAGGGCGCCGCGCATTTCTACAAGACCAAGGGCAAGCACATCATCACGGTCAAGACCGAGCACAAAGCCGTGCTGGACACCTGCCGCGAGCTGGAGCGCCAGGGCTTTGAAGTGACCTACATGGACGTGCAGGCTGATGGTTTGCTCGACCTGGATGCCCTCAAGGCCGCCATTCGCCCCGATACCATTCTGGTCAGCGTCATGTTCGTCAACAATGAAATCGGCGTGATCCAGGACATTCCGGCCATCGGCGCGCTGTGCCGTGAGAAAGGCATCATCTTCCATGTCGATGCTGCGCAGGCAACCGGCCGTGTTGATATCGACCTGTCTACCTTGCCGGTGGATTTGATGAGCCTGACCTCGCACAAGACGTATGGCCCCAAAGGCATTGGCGCCTTGTACGTGCGCCGCAAGCCCCGCGTACGTCTGGAAGCGCAAATGCACGGTGGCGGCCATGAGCGCGGCATGCGCTCGRGCACGCTGCCTACGCACCAGTGCGTTGGCATGGGCGAGGCCTATCGCATCGCCAAGGCCGAAATGCATGAAGAAAACAAGCGCATCCGCGCCCTGCACGAGCGCATGCTCAACGGGCTCAAGGACGTGGAAGAGGTCTTCCTCAATGGCCATGCCGACAAGCGCGTGCCGCATAACCTGAACATGAGCTTCAACTTCGTCGAAGGCGAGTCGCTGATCATGGGTATCAAGGGCCTGGCCGTGTCCAGCGGTTCGGCATGCACCTCGGCCAGCCTGGAGCCCAGCTACGTATTGCGCGCCTTGGGCCGCAGCGACGAACTGGCGCACAGCAGCCTGCGCATGACGATTGGCCGCTGGAGCACCGAGGAAGAAATTGACTACGCAGTCGCCACCATTAAGGAAAATGTGGCAAAACTGCGCGAACTGTCTCCCCTGTGGGAGATGTTCAAGGATGGTGTCGATTTGTCCACCATCCAGTGGGCTGCCCACTAGGCAGCGCGTCGAACAGTTAAAGAGGTAAACAAAATGGCATACAGCGAAAAAGTGGTGGACCACTATGAAAACCCCCGCAACGTCGGCTCTTTTGAAAAGGGCGACGAATCGGTAGGCACCGGCATGGTCGGCGCGCCGGCTTGCGGCGACGTGATGAAGTTGCAGATCAAGGTCAACCCAGTGACAGGCGTGATCGAAGATGCGCGTTTCAAGACCTACGGCTGCGGCTCCGCGATTGCGTCCAGCTCGCTCGTGACCGAGTGGGTCAAGGGCAAGACTCTGGACGAAGCGGCGAGCATCAAGAACAGCGCGATTGCTGAAGAGCTGGCTTTGCCGCCCGTCAAGATTCACTGCTCCATCCTGGCGGAAGATGCCATCAAGGCGGCCGTGAACGACTACAAGCAAAAGCACGCGCACTGACCAACGCATTCCCGTCACCTGTTTTCATTTTCGAGTGATTTAAATGTCTGTAACCCTCACTGATGCAGCCGCCCGGCACGTGACCCGCTACATGACCAAGCGCGGCAAGGGCGTGGGCGTGCGCCTGGGCGTCAAGACCACCGGTTGTTCTGGCCTGGCATACAAGCTGGAATACGCCGACGAGATCGCGCCGGAAGACGTCGTGTTTGAAGACAATGGCGTCAAGGTGCTGGTCGACCCGAAAAGCATGGCCTACATCGACGGCACCAAGCTGGATTTTGTGCGTGAAGGCCTGAACGAAGGCTTCAAGTTCATCAACCCCAACGAACGTGATCGTTGCGGCTGCGGCGAAAGCTTCCGGGTTTGACGGGCGAGCGGTCCTACGCGTGCTGCACTCTTACCGAAGCCGCCTCCACTGATTGTGCTGGCGGCTTTTTATCGGCATAAGCCCGGCATGAATCTTCAATCCAACGACTTCGAACTTTTCGGCGTGCCCCAGCGTTTCGCGCAGGATCGCGCTGCGCTGGATGCGCGCTGGAAGGATTTGCAGCGCGAGGCCCATCCGGACAAGTTTGCGGCCCAGGGCGCGGCAGCGCAGCGCGTGGCCATGCAGTGGTCGGTGCGCATCAACGAGGCCTACCAACGGCTGAAGGACCCGCTCAAGCGGGCGAGTTACTTGTGTGAACTGAACGGTGCGCTGATCAATGCCGAAAACAACACGGCCATGCCGCACGATTTCCTGGTGCAGCAGATGCAGTGGCGCGAAGCACTCGATGAAGCCGAAACTGCYGGGGATCTTGAAGAAATAGTTTCCCAAGCCTTATCCAGCCAGCGCAAGCAGCTATCAAAAATAGAGCAACTCCTGGACGTGGATAAAGATTTCGCTGCCGCCGTCCAGCAGGTCAGAAGCCTTATGTTTATTGAGCGCTTTGCCAGCGAGGTTGATGCGCGCATCGACCAGCTGGGACAATAGGAACCTGTTCAATGTCTTTTTGGAGTCGCACAAGTACCTTTTCGGGATGGGACGCAAGGCGCGGTGCACCGCCAATAGCTGGGCTATTGGCAAGCGCCGCAACGCCGCAGACCGCCCGACAAGGCACTTGCCCGAAGGGTTGGAGTGAAAATCGGGCGATTGGACACCCCGGCCGCTTGCATGGGCATCAGCCCATGCGGCGCATCCGAAGTATCCACTCATCCCGATTGCACTCCAATGCGATCTCCAAAAAGACATTGAACAGGTTCCAAGGCATTACAGAAAAGTACGACAACCGCGCATGGCACTCCTGCAAATTTCCGAACCCGGCCAGACGCCCGACCCGCACCAGCGACGCATAGCAGTCGGCATTGACCTGGGCACCACACACTCGCTGGTTGCCAGCGTGCGCAGCGGCGTGTCCGAATGCCTGCCGGACGAGCAGGGACGGGTGTTGCTGCCCAGTGTGGTGCGCTACCTTGAAGAGGGCAAGCGCCAGATTGGCTATGAGGCTCTGGCGGCACAGGTTGAAGACCCGCGTAACACCATTTCCTCTGTCAAACGGCTGATGGGCCGCGGCATAGCCGACATCGGAAGCCRGGCTCAATTGCCTTACGAGCTGAACGACAAGCCTGGCATGGTCACGCTGCAGACTGTTGCCGGCGAGAAAAGCCCTGYAGAAATCAGTGCCGAGATCCTGGCCACACTGCGTTACCGCGCAGAAGACACTTTTAACGACGATATCTATGGTGCCGTGATCACAGTGCCGGCCTACTTTGATGAAGCGCAGCGCCAGGCAACCAAAGATGCCGCACAACTGGCCGGGCTCAACGTACTGCGGCTGCTTAACGAGCCCACGGCGGCTGCCATCGCCTACGGTCTGGACAATGCCAGTGAAGGCGTCTATGCCGTCTATGACCTCGGGGGCGGAACGTTTGACATTTCCATTCTGCGTCTCACGCAAGGCGTGTTCGAAGTCGTCGCGACCGGGGGCGATTCGGCGCTGGGGGGCGACGATTACGACCGTGCGCTGGTCGATTGGGTGCTGGCCAAGGCCGGGCTCGCAGCGGACACGCTCACGCCATCCGACAAGGCGGCCCTGCAGCGTGCCGCGCGCAACTGCAAGGAAGCCCTTTCGTCTGCCGACCCGGTGCCTTTTTCAGTGCAGCTTGCCAAAGCCATGGTCAATTTCGAAATGAAGGCGGAGGACTTCGAAACTGCCACCGCTCACC
>NZ_JBFUBD010000226.1:0-4511 GCF_056405935.1 Polaromonas sp. P1_E3 | reverse complement strand
GTCATGACACACCTGGCATGGCTGCGGCTCTCATGACAAGGCGGCTTTTAACGCGGCCAGAAATCGCGCGCCAGCCAGTTTGACGCGGGTCTTGAAACGGCGGGCCATGCGCCAGGGCAACGACGCCCTGGCCTGGGCCATGATTTTGTCCTTCCAGGCTTTCCAGGGTGTGTAGAGCCGCGCGAACCACGGCATTTGCATGAGTGCCGGCTGGGTCAGCTGAAAGAGGCGCGCCGCCAGGGCGGTTCCGGTGAGTTTGGCCGCCAGTATCAGCGCCAGGCCGACCGTGACATGCCCCTGCCCGAACAGGTAAAGCGCCAGCAGCTTCAGCGGGATCAGCGCGAGCACCGGAACACCAAAGGCGAGCAGGGCTGCCCAGGGCGGCAAGCGGGTGATCCAGCGCTCCAGCCGCCCCCACCAGGGCAAACGGCCCAAGGCCGCAAAGGCGGCAGCCAGTGGTTCCCAGCCCCATTCTTCAAACAGCAAAAACAGCGCAACGGGCACAAGCAGAATGGCCCGCAGCACTTTTTTGAATTTGCCCATGGGTGTTTTCCTCACAGCGCCGAAGGGTAGGCGCGGCTCCAGCCTAACAGCAACAGCCCCGCTGCCAAAAACCAGGCGACGGTTGCGCAGGCAAGCGTGACGGTCAGGGTTGCGCGCACGCTGAGCCAGTACACCGCCAGCAGGTAAATCGCGTAAGGCATGAGGGACCACAGGCCAAACAGCGCCGTGTTGCGAAGGTCTGCCGTGGAGCGCTCGCTGCCCACGATGTAGTGCGCAATCAGGGCGAAAGTAGGGAACAGCGGCACCAGCCCGGCAATGAAAAAACTGCGCGAGCGGGAGAGCATGGCAATCACCAGCACGGCAAGCGCGCCCAGCAGGCATTTAAGGAAAAGCGACATCATGGAATGGAAAAGAAAAGGGAATGCACGGGGGCGCAGTACGCTCCACAGTTTATCGAAGGCAAGGGAGCGCAGGCGGAACCTGCACCGTCAGACTTGCGTCGCCTGCAACCCGCCCTGGGCTTGCCTGCGCATCGAAAAGATGCGGTCGTCCGAAAGCTCGGGCACCATGGCAAAACCCAGGCCTTCGTAGATGTTGAGCGCGGGATGGTTGTCGCGGTACACGCGCAGCGTGAAGGCTTTGGCACCGGTGTCGCAGATTGCCTGCGCCATCAGCAGACTGCACAGTGTTGAACCCAGCCCCTGGCCGCGCGCGCCAGGCGCCAGGATGATGCGGGCCAGGTGGGCCACACCGGCTTCGCGCACCCAGAATTGCCCGAAGCCCAGCGCCTCTGCTTCCCCACGGCTCATGACATAACTGAAGGCGCCGGGCTCAGCCAGCAACGCGGCAAGCCGGCCGGGCACAAAGGGAAACTTCAGCCTGGGGCCGGCCCAGCGCAGGCAGGTGGCGGCGTCCGGGACCCAGTTGCCCAGCGCCGCGTAATCGGCGGCTTCAGGCAACCGTAAATGCAGCGCAGGAGGGCAAAGCGGTGCTTGTGCGGAATCCATCGCAATATTGTGCGGCAAGCCTCACAACCATGTGAACCGCCGGGTGTGGCACGCAATATTGCTTCGATGCTTCACACGGCACATTGAAGGCTCGCCGCCTGCAGGGTCTTGCCGGTTTGCGGGTCAAACACCACAAGGTTGACCTGGCGTTCATGGCCCGGGGTGGCAGCAATGCTGCGAAAGACCAGCTTTTGCGGCGCGGCTTCACTGCTTTGGTATTCCCCGGCCTGCGTGTACTGGCGAACGACAAAATCATGTTTGAGAAACTCCCCGGCGTTTTCGCCGGCCTTCACCCTGGAGTTGTGCCCATGCTCGGTCACGGTCCAGTAGGCTGACCAGGACAGCGGTGACCGTGAAGCAGGGGCCGGGGCAACGCTGGCTTCAAACTGGTCCGGCCCGAGTTGCCTGAGCACAATGCCGGCACGTGCGGGTTCCTGGCTGGCAGCAACCCTGCCGCCCCRGCGCGGCCAGTCCTTGCCATTGAGCACGGCCTGCGGGGTATAAATGCTGCGTAAATTGTTCCTGGACGCTATGTCGCGTTGCCGGTTGGTGTAGGCAGGTGCGGCAAAGCGGTCAACCCAGCCGATGTAGTCCCAATAGCCGACGTGAAAGGCCTGCACCACGGCCTCACTGCCTTTGAGCGACGATACCCATTTGTCAGCGGGCGGGCAGGAGCTGCAGCCTTCGGAGGTATACAACTCAATAACCGGCGTGATGGTCGGCCCGGAGCGGATGGCGCAAACGTCCTGCGCGGACAGGGCGCTGGACGCCAAGGCCATCAATACGGTTGCGGTGACCAGCGGGATATGAAGTCGGGAAGGATAAGAAGAGGATGAAAGCGGTGACGGTTCGGCGTTCAGCATAAGGGGTCTCCGTGAATTTGCGGACCCTCATTGGTCGATTGGCCTGGCGTGTTCTTACAAGTCCCGCCCCGCTGCGTGTGAATTCTGGCCCCTGCTACACCAATGGCATGGTTTCCGAGTCTTTCTCCAGGTGGGGAATGACGTCCCGCCGCTCCAGCCTGTCCTGGAGCTGCCCCATGTAGGCGGCCAGGGTGTTGTCCGACTGTTCCAGCCGCGCCAGCAATGCCTGTTGCTGCTGCGAGAAGCGTTCTGCCAGCACGGTGGCGGCAGCAGCTTCGCGCTGCTGCGCAGCCAGGGCCTGCACTTCCAGGTAGCTTCTCAGTTCGGTAAAACGCGAGGCTTCAGCCTTGTCTGCCAGTTCCCGCTGCGTGTTCAATTCGCGGGCGTAGCGCCGGGTTTCCAGCAAATTCGTGCTTTGCATGTAGAGCGTAGAGGCCAGAAACACCACCGTAGCAACCACCAGCAGGAGCAGCATCACGAAGCCCAGCGACACCTCTACGGTGGTAAAGCCCAGGCTGAGCATGCTCACCCGGCTGAATTCATCGATATTGAGGGCGACAAAGCCCGCCAGCAGCAGCATGGCCACTACCAAAAAAATTGTGCGAGTCCGCATGTCTCTCTCCCCTGAAAATGTAAGAAATTGCTTTCGGCCAGGGACCATTATCAGAAGCAAAACAGCGCCGGCGCTGTGGGACAATGCCGACCCTTGGCGTCAGTTTCCCGGGGCGCGCAGGCATGGTTTTTCTAGCGGCCCAGGCCGCATCGCCGCGCACCTGGCCGTTGTCCACCTTTCTTTAGTTTTTCAAGCTTTTCGAACATCTCTTCAATATGCAGAAAATCATCCGCCAGATCGCGGCAGAAATCAAAGTCCAGGAACATCAGATCAAGGCGGCCGTAGAGCTGCTGGACGGCGGCGCCACCGTTCCCTTCATTGCGCGTTACCGCAAGGAAGCCACCGGCGGGCTGGACGACATCCAGCTGCGCGAACTGGAATACCGGCTGGGTTACCTGCGCGAGCTGGAAGAGCGCCGTGAAGCGGTTCTCAAAAGCATTGAAGAGCAGGGCAAGCTCACGCCCGAGCTGCGCGCAGCCATTGAGTTTGCCGCCACCAAGCAGGACCTGGAAGACCTGTACCTGCCCTTCAAACCCCGGCGCCGCACCAAAGGCCAGATCGCCCGTGAAGCCGGCATCGAACCGCTGGCCGACAAGCTGTTTGCCGACCCGTCGCTGGTGCCGGCTGACGAAGCTGCCGCCTTTGTGAAGACCGAGAAGAACGAAAGCGGCGACGACTTCACCACCGTGCAGGCCGTGCTCGACGGCGTACGCGACATCCTGAGCGAACGCTGGGCCGAAGATGCGGGCCTGGTGCAGTCCCTGCGCAACTGGCTCTGGAGCGAAGGGCTCTTCAGCTCCAAGCTGGTCACCGGCAAAGACGAGAACAACGCCGACAACAGCAAATTCCGCGACTACTTCGATTACGACGAGCCGATCGGCCGTGTGCCTTCGCACCGCGCGCTGGCCGTGTTCCGCGGCCGCGGGCTGGAGATCCTGGACGCCAAGCTGGTGCTGCCCGAGCAGGCCGAACCCGGCAAACCCAGCATCGCCGAGGGCAAGATCGCGCTGCACCTGGGCTGGAGCCACAAGGCGCGCCCGGCGGACGACCTGATCCGCAAGGCCGTAGCTTGGACATGGCGAGTCAAGCTCAGCCTCTCGCTGGAGCGTGACCTCTTCACCCGCTTGCGCGAAGAGGCCGAGAAAGTCGCCATCAAGGTGTTTGCCGACAACCTGCGCGACCTGCTGCTGGCAGCGCCCGCCGGCCCGCGCGTGGTGATGGGCCTGGACCCGGGCATCCGCACCGGTGTGAAGGTGGCGGTGGTGGATGCCACCGGCAAGCTGGTCGAAACCTCCACCGTCTACCCGCACGAGCCGCGCAAGGACTGGGACGGCTCGCTGCACACGCTGGCAAAGCTTTGCGAAAAGCACGGCGTCAACCTGATCGCCATCGGCAACGGCACGGCCAGCCGCGAAACCGACAAACTCGCAGCCGACCTGATCAAGGGCATGGCCAAGGTCGAGCAGGTGATTGAAAAAGTCGTCGTCAGCGAGGCCGGTGCCTCCATCTATTCCGCCAGTGAAT
>NZ_JBFUBD010000225.1:0-4536 GCF_056405935.1 Polaromonas sp. P1_E3 | reverse complement strand
ATGAGATCATTGTTGCCCGCGACGGCACGGAAGCCCTGGAATACCTTTTCTGCGAAGGTGCTTACAGCAACCGGCTCAACGACCATCCGCCCGAACTCGTCATGCTGGACCTGAATTTGCCCGGCCTCAGCGGGCTGGAAGTCATGCAGCGCATGCGGGCCGACCCCCGCACTTTCTTTGTACCCGTCATCCTTCTGACGTCTGAATCCAAATATTCCCCCGTGGTGAAAGAGCTCCAGGGCGGACTTAACAGCTACGTGCGCAAGCCGCTGCACTTTCGGGATTTTCAGGAAAAACTGGAACAGGTGCGCGAATACTGGCGCACATCCAACTTTGGGTCCTTGCTGAAGCCCTGAAACGCCGCCGTTGGCGGAGTTAATGAGTGCTTGGGACTGCCAAGGCAGACTGGCGAAACGCCCGGCAAGCAGGCATGAAAAAGCCCACCTAAGTGGGCTTTTTTGCTGGGAATTTTGGTCGGAGTACAAGGATTCGAACCTTGGACCCCCTGGTCCCAAACCAGGTGCGCTACCAGACTGCGCCACACTCCGACAAGTCCAAGATTATAGCCCGAACTTCGCTCACTTTCACGCGCGGCCCCAACTTTCTCCACCTCACGGACAACGGCACGCTCCAGAAGGCCGGCAGAAACCGCGGGGCTCCTAGACAAAGCCTGCCAAAATCGCACGCCAAAGGAGACAGTCATGACCATCAAGATCGTGAGGCTGGGCACGGCACGCAGCGCCGGCGAGGGACTGCGCATAGGCACGGTACGCCGGCCACCCCGCGGCGTGCCAAAAACGGAGTTCGGCTCCGGCAACTGGTATGACGTGTGGTATCCCAATCTCGCCCCGAGCCTGGAGACCATGAAGCTCGGGCAATCGGTTGCTTCCGACAAGGAGTGGGCGGCCTTCAGCAAGAAGTACCGCGCCGAGATGAACGAGCCCGACGCCAGCCGGAACCTGGACGTGCTGGCGGCGCTGTCACACCAGGCGAATTTCTCGATGGGTTGTTATTGCGAGAACGAGACGCGCTGCCACCGTTCGCTGCTGCGGGGCTTGCTCAAGGAGCGTGGTGCCAGTATTGGCTAGCCCCCACGGTTGCTCACTGCATGTAGCGCCCTGCCCCCGAGGGAGCCGCTGCGCCTGCGGTCTGGCAAAGCCAGCCCGCGGCCCGACTTGGCTTAAACCACACCCTTAGAGTTTCACGTATTCGTACTCGAGCGGATTGGCATTGATACCGCGATCCGGCGGCGCAATCCAGGCAGCCATCTTGCCGGGCTCCGTCACCCGGTTCATCAGGCTTTTGACAAACGCCGTATCCTCGGGTGTCGGCAGCCACTGGCTTTTCTTCGCCTCGAAATCGGCGGCACTGATCGGATTGCCCAGCGGGTCGGTGAAATTGCCGGCCCAGGCGCCGACCTCGCGGCGAAAACGGGTCGATGGCAGAGTGAGTTCAAAGTCGACACCGGCGCGCTTGATGCCCATGTTCCAGCGTGTCACGCCGACATTGCAATCCTTGACGTACTCCAGGCGCGTGATTTCATTCATGCCGTTGCGGGTCGAGATGGTCTCGTTCTTCACACCGCCCTGCCCGTTCGGCACCACGATGCTCATCTCGGTTTCCAGCTCGACGTGGTCGGCAAACTTGGCTTCGTCGGGCCGGCCCTTGATGCCGTTGCTGAAGTAGTTGGCGGCGTTCGACGACGCCTCCGAGCCGAACAGGTCCAGCGACGACGTGAACCAGAAGTTCATGAATTTCTGCACCGTGGGCAGGTCGATCACACCGGCCTTGCGCAGCGTGGCGACGTCGTCGGTATCCAGCTCTTTCATGACTTCCAGTGTGCGCTTGATGACGCGGCCCACGCCGGTCTCACCCACGAACATGTGGTGAGCCTCTTCGGTCAGCATGAAGCGGGTGGTGCGAGCCAGCGGATCAAACGCGGATTCCGCGAACGACTTGAGCTGGAACTTGCCGTCGCGGTCGGTGAAATAGGTGAACATGAAGAAGGACAGCCAGTTGTCCATGGGCTCGTTGAAGGTTCCCAGGATGCGCGGCTTGTCGGCGTCGCCGCTGTGGCGCATCAAGAGCTCTTCGGCTTCTTCGCGGCCGTCGCGGCCAAAGTGTGCGTGCAGCAGATACACCATGGCCCAGAGGTGCCGGCCTTCCTCGACGTTGACCTGGAAAAGGTTGCGCAGGTCATACAGCGACGGTGCAGTGTGGCCCAGCAGGCGCTGCTGCTCAACGGACGCCGGCTCGGTGTCACCCTGCGTCACGATCAAACGGCGGAAGGTCGAGCGGTATTCGCCGGGCACGTCCTGCCAGACCTCTTCACCCATGTGGTCGCCAAAGCCGATCTTGCGGCCCTCTTCCTTGTCGGCCAAAAAGATGCCCCAGCGGTAGTCCGGCATGGGGGTATAGCCATAGCTGGCCCAACCCGAAGCATCCACACCTACAGCAGTTCGTAAATAGACTTCCTTGGCCTTGAAGTCGCTGGGGCCCATCTCATCCCACCAGTTCAGGAAAGCGGGTTGCCAGTGCTCGAGCGCGCGCTGGAGCTGGCGGTTTTCGCCGAGGTGAACGTTGTTGGGGATGAGGGCTTGGAGGTCGATAGAGCTCATGATGTTTCCTTAAATTTTTTCGACGGGCCGCCCCTAGAAAAAAAGGGCCCCCTCGGGGGGAAGCGCATTACGCGCAGCGAAAAGCGTGGGGGCTAAATCCTCTTCCAATCGAACTTCGCTTTTTTGCCAGTGCCAAACAATTTCAGAGCACCGTCTTCGCCCACCGCATTCGGCCGAATAAAAATCCAGTTCTGCCAGGCCGAGAGGCGGCCAAAGATACGCGTCTCCATCGTCTCCTTGCCCGGAAAACGCAGCGAGGCTTCCATGCCCGTCATCGCATCGGGCGAGAGCGACGCGCGCTCTTCCAGCATGATGCGGATTTCGTCGTTCCAGTCGATGTCGTCGGGTGTCAAGGTGACCAAACCGAGCGCCAGTGCCTGGTCAGCGCGCAGCGGGCTGTCGCCGAGTTTCTGCAACTGGGAAATCGTGGTGGCGTCTTCGCAGAAGCGTGTCTGAAGACGCGTCAGGCCGTTGACGGCGGGGAACCAACCGAAGTTGGCGGAACTCAGTTGCAGCGCCGGAGCGCTATCGGGCGCATCGGGCAAATCGAGCATGTAGATGCGGTCACAAGCCAGGGCCAATTCATAAAAAGTCCCGGCAAAGCACGAACCTGCATCAACCAGCGCAATCAGCGAACGGCTGGTCACGTCCAGCCTTGCCAGCGTGCGGCGAAGCGCGCCTGTGGTTTCTTTCACCAGCCAGTGATCTTTCAGCTTGGCCAGCACCTCATCCATGCGGATCACCTGGCCGGCGTCGCCTGTAGTCTTGATGACCCAGGTGCCGACTTCAAGTTCATTGGTGCGCAAGTTCAGGATGGCGTCGTCAAGCTCGCGCTGCAATTTCAGCGGATACCAGTTCGCGCCAGCGGCTTCAATGGTTTCGGGCGTGGACTCGATGGCCGCGGCTGGCGCCTTGACGGTGATGGTGGCAATGCGCTTTTCGCGATCGACCTGCGCATCGACCAGGCTGTAGTGGTAGCCGGCGTCGTCAATGGCAGCCTTGAGCGGCGTCAGTTCGATACCCTTTGAGGCTGCAGCCCTTGTGGACTGTGCGCGAAGCGCTTCGATTTCTGTAGCAAGCAGGTCGCCGAACTGCTGCGGCTTGGCATGGGCGTCGATCAGCTTCCAGTCCTTGGCGCGGTCGGCGCGCACACCTTCGCTGGTCGTGCAGAAGATGTCTGCCAGGTCGCGGCGCACCTTTCGCTTGTCGGTCACGCGGGTCAGGCCACCGGTGCCGGGCAGCACGCCCAGCAAAGGCACTTCGGGCAGGCTGACGGTGGAAGAACGGTCGTCCACCATGATGATGCGGTCGCAGGCCAGGGCCAGCTCATAGCCACCGCCGGCGCAGGCACCGGTGACGGAAGCGATGGCTTTCAGGCCGTCATGGCGCGAAGAGTCTTCCAGCCCGTTGCGGGTTTCGTTGGTGAACTTGCAGAAGTTGACCTTCCAGCCGTGCGTCGACAGGCCCAGCATGTAGATGTTGGCGCCCGAGCACCAGATCTTTTCCTTGCCCGACTCGAACACCACCACCTTGACGGCCGGGTGCTCAAAGCGCACGCGGTTGATCGCGTCGTGCAGTTCGATGTCCACGCCCAGGTCGTAGCTGTTGAGCTTGAGCTTGTAGCCGGGCTTGATGCCGCCGTCTTCGTTGATGTCGAGCTTGAGGCGTGCAACATCGCCCTCCACACTCAGCGTCCAGTGCTGGTATTTGCTGGGATGGGTGGAGAAACTTACGAGCTCGCGCTCCTGGCCTTCGATGACCTGTTTGAATAAAAGCGGTTCTGTCATGGCGTTCATTGGGTGTCTCCGGTTATGCCCGTTCGACGGTGTCGCGGACAGTTGTTTTGGGAACGGCGCGTTCCAGGTCTTTGAGGCTTTGTTTCAGTGTGCGCGCAGCGGTATCAACCACGGCGTCGGCG
>NZ_JBFUBD010000224.1:0-4570 GCF_056405935.1 Polaromonas sp. P1_E3 | reverse complement strand
CAAGAAGGACGCGATGAGGGAAAGGATTTCGGCAGTTTTCGACAAGTTCTTTGATGTGCGACTCCAGTCTGACAAAGCCGTCGTACAACTATCAAGGGACATGGAGATAGACCTTGCCATCGACCTGAATGGTTTCACACTCGGAAGCAGGCCAGGTATCTTCAGCTTGAGAGCCGCACCTGTTCAGGTGAATTACCTGGCCTACCCGTGCACCATGGGCGCCGATTTCATGGACTATCTGATTGCAGACAAAACAATCGTTCCGGAGGCGAGTCAACAGCGGTACAGCGAAAAAATCGTCTACCTTCCCAATAGCTATCAGCCCAACGACAGCAGGCGTTTAATTGCAGACAAGGTCTTGAGCCGCGAGGAAGCCGGGTTGCCCGCAACTGGATTCGTCTTCTGCTGCTTCAACAACAATTTCAAGATTACGCCCGAAATTTTCGATTGCTGGATGCGAATATTGAAGACGGTGGAAGGAAGTGTCCTCTGGCTTCTTGAGGACAACCCGAAAGCAAGCATCAACTTGATTGAAGAAGCATTGCGAAGAGGCATTGCCTCAGAGCGGCTGGTTTTTGCAGAGCGGGTACCCTCCGCCGACCACCTGGCAAGGCATCGCCTGGCCGACCTGTTTTTGGATACGCTACCTTGTAATGCACACACAACGGCCAATGATGCCCTGTTGACCGGGTTACCTGTATTGACGTGCATGGGCGAATCTTTCGCCAGCCGGGTGGCTGCGAGCCTGCTGAATACGATGGGCCTGACCGAGCTCATTACGGTGAAGATGACGGATTACGAAGCTTTCGCGATCGAGCTGGCGACTGCCCCTCAGCGCCTGGCACAGATCAAGGAAAAACTGGCTCAAAGCAGGCAGACAACACCCCTGTTTGACACACCTTTGTTCGTCAATCATCTCGAGATGGCTTACACGGCGATGTATGAACGCTATCAAAACGACCTGCCGCCAGCGCGCATTGATATTGAACAATAGCCCGGCCACAGAAGCTGCCGGACCACAAGCTCAAAACCACGGTAGCGTCCGTTCAAGAATTAATCTGTGGAAGCACGCCGCGTAGTCATAAGGAAGAATCATGACTTCCATCCATGCCAGAAACTCTGAATTCATTTCATTGAAACATTTTGAAACGAGCACTTAGGTAGTACGGGGAAAGTCATTCCCCTCACATTGTTTGCGGATTAATGCCTTTTACATAAGAATCAAACCCAGTAACAGGGGGATTGGCATGAGGATATTTCCGCTTCGAAATTTTTGGCTGCGGCCCTTTCCGGCCGTCCTGGCAATGGCGGCGATTGCCATGCCGCAGTGGGCTCAAGCGCAGGCCACACTGGAGAAAATCAAGAGCCGCGGGCAGATCAATGTGGGCTACCGCGCAAACTCCGCCCCCTTCTCGTTTCACCAGACGGCGGAAAAACCTCTGGGCTATAGCATTGAATTCTGCAAGCCCATCCTTGATCGCCTGCGCCAAGCTGCCGGCAAGCCGAACCTGCCGGTACGGTATATCGAAACATACGTKGATGCCCGAACACGCCTGCTGTCTGAAGGCAGTGTCGATTTGCTGTGCGAGAACGTGACCGACACACCGGAGCGCAGGGCGCGGATGGATTTCTCGACGCCTATTTTTATCGAAGCCATCCAGGTGGCGGTGCGCGCCAAGGACAAACTCAGCGCGCTTGACCAGCTGCAAGGCAAAAGCATTGTGGGCATTGCCGGCACCACCGTGGTTCCCGCGTTGGATCTTTACGCGCAGCAGCATTCATTGAAGTGGCAGCACGCCAAAGCGGTCAACGCGGATGCCGCGCTCGGACAGTTGCAACTCGGCTGGGCGGCAGGGTACGCGCGCGATGGTGTGGCGCTCGCAGCGCAATTGGCAAACCTGCCCAATGCAGGCGACTACCTGATCCTGCCGGAACGCCTGTCGGTAGAACCTATTGCCATTGCCTACCGCAAGGGGGACGCCGCCATGGGTGAGCTGGTCAACGCCTCCATCAAGGAATCCATGCGAAGTGGCGCAGCGCAGGGCTGGTATGACCAATGGTTTTTAAAACCCATGAAACCGGGCGGCAAACCATTGACAACCGTGATGCCGGCGGAGACAAAAGCGTTGTTTGATACCGCGAAAGCAAATTGACCAGAGCCCACAGAACTGCAGCACCGGCGCGGCTTTAAACGTTCAGGCGTTGGCGCCGTTCGGCGTATCCGACTCTTCCGGTGTGATGAAGGAGTCTTCCCACTGCACGGCAAAATTGTGATCGGCAGTGTCATGAACAATGCCTGAACCCGTGCTGAGCGGGTCAAAATTGGTGAACCGTATCCTGCGGTTGCGTTCCAGCTTGGCCTGCAGGCTGCTTCGGGCTGCCRCGATGTCCATATTCGCGATTTTTGGTGCGTCTTCCAGGAGCGTCCCGTTGGCTGCGCGCATGGTATCGGGCACGGTGGCCATGGTATCGACGTCGGCATCCACCTCGACAGGCAGGGCCAACGGAGGCTCACCGAGCACGGCGGGTTCATCGTCCGACAGGTCTATTTCCCCGAGGAACGCCGCGCGAACATCTTCCAGGGAGGGTAGATTGCTCGCACGCACGACGGCGTAGGCAATCCCGCATTCTTCAAACAGCTTTCGCTTGAGGTCACGGTTGCTCGCCCGGAGCCCACGGGGCCCGGGGATATCCAGGCAGCCAATGACAGTGCCATCCGCCGCACACACGGTAAAAGTGCAGTACACGGTTTTGAGCAATTCAAAGGAGCGCTGCCCCTCGGCCTCGGTCCGCGGAGAGACGAAGCGGATGACAGGAACCTTGATCAGGACGTGATGGTCGAAAAAGGCCCGCTGGAGCCAATGCCACACCTCCTGCTCGTCCTCCAGCAACAGGGGTCTTGGCTGCAGATGCCATTGGGCAGGAAGACGCTTTTTTTTACGCGCGGAACGTGCCAGCCAACCATGGTGGCAAGCTGCTCCCGTAGCCATTCCAGACACCGCCGTTGCCGTCAACGCCAACACAAAAACATCGAACATGGGTGCCTTAACTTTTTTTCAGTTTAAACACAGCATCGTCGAGTTACAACTATTTACGTACGAAGGTGTTGTGAAGGCGTCTCATATTTGATTGCGGACGCCTAAAAGTAGTGTTATTTCACACATCGGCTCATTAATACAGCTCTGAACGTCCAGCAAATGTAACAAGAATTTACATATGCGCTTCGCCCGGGATGCGACTGGCCAGAACCTTGTCGATCCGCTTGCCATCAAGATCAAGAACTTCGAAGCGCCAGCCCGCGCATTCGACGCGATCAGCCGTTTTCAGCAGCCGCCCCGAAACGCTTTGAAGCAGACCCGCCACGGTGTTGTAACGGCCCCTTCCTTCCTCGGGCAACTCCCGGATGTCCAGCCGTGCCTTGAGCTCCGCGACGGGCATAACACCGTCGATGAGCCAGCTGCCATCCTCCCGCTCGGTTGCCCACGCATCTACCTGCGCACCGGGCTGCAACTCCCCGGTGATGGCTTCCAGCATGTCCATGGGCGTCATCAGGCCCTGCACCACTCCGTATTCATCGACCACAAAAACAATACGGGTAGAACGTGCCCGGAACTGCTCCAGCAATTCCATGCCCGTGAGCGTTTCGGGAACGAAGACAGCCGGCACGGCGTAAGCACCGATGCGATCAGTGACGGAGGGCACGGCCTCTGCACCCTGGGGCGACGCAACAGGCTGGATCTGGCCGCGCAAGGCGAGCAGCTTGGCCACATTCACCACGCCCACCACGTCGTCCAGGCTGCCCCGGCACACGGGGTACCACGAATGACCGGTGGCGCCGGCCTTGTCAATGGCCTGGGCTACGGTGTCGGAAGCGTCCAGCCATTCGATGTCCGAACGCGGCAGCATCAGTGACGTAAGCAGGCGGTCATCCAGCAGGAACACGTTCTGCACCATCTGGTGTTCGTGCTCCTCGATCAGGCCGGCGYCCACACCCTCTTCCAGGCTGGCGGCGATTTCTTCCTCTGTGACAGCGCGGCCTGCGCTGTTGTCGATACGCAGCAGCTTGAGSACYSCCWGCGTGCTGATGGACAGCAGCCKSACRAAGGGYTTGAAGCCCGTCGCCACCCACATCATGGGGCGCGACACCAGGCGCGCGACGGTTTCCGGGTAGAGCTGGCCKATGCGCTTGGGCACCARYTCGCCRAASACAATGGTGATAAAGGTAATGACCGTCACCACCAGGGCGGTGGCAGTGAGCTCGGATGCACGCGGCGGCGCGCCGAAGGTCTGGATCCACGTGGCCAGTCCGCCGCTAAAGGCCGCCTCCCCGATGATGCCGTTGAGCATGCCGATGGATGTAATGCCCACCTGAACCGACGAAAGAAACTGCGTGGGGTTGTCCAGCAGTCCCAGCGCGGCCTGGGCGCCTTTGTCACCCGATTCCCCCATGGCAGTCAGCCGGGCTTTTCGGCTGGAGGCCAGTGCCATCTCCGACATGGCAAACACACCGTTGAGCAAGGTCAGAAAAGCAATCAGAAAAAAGTCCATGGGGCCTGGCGCAAAATAAACA
>NZ_JBFUBD010000223.1:0-4631 GCF_056405935.1 Polaromonas sp. P1_E3 | reverse complement strand
GTTTGATGCCATGGGCGCGCTGGGCAACAGCTTTGGCGGCAGCGGCGATGACCATGACGACGATGATTTACTGCGCAAGCGCTACCGCACCATCTTCATTTCCGATATCCACCTCGGAACGCCCGGCTGCCAGGCCGCTGCACTGTTGGACTTTCTGAAGGCGCACCCGAGCGATAACCTGTACCTGGTGGGCGATATCGTGGACGGCTGGCAATTGCGCCGACGCTGGTACTGGCCGCAGTCGCACAACGACGTGGTGCAAAAGCTGCTGCGCCGTGCCCGCAAAGGCTGCCGGGTGGTGTATGTACCCGGTAACCATGATGAGTTTGCGCGTGAATTTATCGGCAACCAGTTCGGCGGCATCGAGGTTATTGATGAAGCCGTGCACATCACCGCCGACGGCCGACAGCTATGGATCATCCACGGCGACTATTTCGACGCCGTGGTGCAGTGCGCCAAATGGCTGGCCTATGTGGGTGACAACCTCTATGAATTCACGCTCAAGCTCAACCGCTACCTGAACCGCCTGCGTGCCCGCCTGGGCCTGCCGTACTGGTCCCTGTCGGCCTACCTGAAGCAAAAGGTCAAGAGCGCGCTGAATTACGTGACCGACTTTGAAGAGGCTGTGGCCAACGAGGCGCACCGGCGCGGCCACCAAGGCGTGGTCTGTGGCCACATCCATCGCGCCGAGATGCGCACCATCAACGGTGTGCTGTACTGCAACGATGGCGACTGGGTTGAAAGCCGCACCGCGCTGGTAGAAAACTTCGACGGCACGCTCGAGCTGGTGCACTGGGCGCCCGCGCACGAAACGCAGGGCCGCGGGCATGTGGCTTCCACGGTAACGGCATGAGGGTCGCCCTTGTCACGGATGCCTGGCAACCGCAGGTCAATGGCGTCGTTACCACGCTGGTGGAGCTGGTGCGGGAGCTGCAGGAGCTGGGCCACCAGGTGGAAGTGATCCAGCCGGGTCTTTTCAAGACACGGCCGTGCCCAGGCTATGYCGGTATTGATCTGGCGGTTCGCCCCAAGCGCGGCCTGACCGAAAAGCTTGATGCCTTTTCGCCCGAAGCCATTCATATTGCTACTGAAGGCCCGCTGGGCTGGGCGGCCCGCAGCTATTGCCTCAGGCGTGGCCTGCAGTTCACCACCGCATTTCATACCAAGTTCCCCGAGATTCTTCATGCAGCATTGAAGATTCCGCTGTCATGGGGCTACGCACTCTTTCGCCATTTTCACAGGCCGTCGTCTGGCGTGATGGTGCCTACCCATGGCGTGCTGCGCATGCTGGAGCAGCGGGGTTTTCAAAACCTGCGCAGCTGGACGCACGGCGTGGACACCGACCTTTTCGGTTTTGAGTCGCAAGCGCGGCTGTACCCGCCCATGGGCACGGTGGTGCGCCCGGTGTCGCTGTTTGTGGGCCGGGTTTCCTATGAAAAAAATATCGAGGCTTTTCTCAAACTGGACATTCCCGGCACCAAGGTAGTCTGCGGGGTGGGGCCGCTGGAGGCCACGCTCAAGGAACGATATCCGCAGGTCCGCTGGATGGGCGTTTTGCCGCGGAACGAACTGGCCAAGGTCTACGCGGCTGCCGATGTGTTTGCCTTTCCCAGCCGGTCAGAAACCTTTGGTTTGGTGATGCTTGAGTCCATGGCAACCGGCACACCCGTAGCGGCTTATCCCGTCGACGGCCCCCTTGAAGTGCTGGGCAAGCCCGACGGAAGCAGTCACGGCGGTGTCATGAACGAAGACCTGCAACAGGCCTGTTACAGCGCGCTGGCGGTGCCGCGCCATGAAGCGCGCCAGCGGGCGCTGGACTTCAGTTGGGCGCATGCGGCGCAATTGTTCGAGTCTTTCCTGGTATCAGCGGGTAAAAACAGCACCGCGTTCAACCCCGACGGCATCAAGGACAGTACTTGCCAGCCWTTTCAGGCSRGTGCACCATCAGTCAAAAGTACTGTCACGCCATTGTCATGAAACMSGTCAACACTGTGACTTGTTGTTAATGACAAAGACCACTCTTGTTGATGCCCACCTCACCCGCCTCGGTGGCCGCCGCCGCGCCACCCGTCCAGTTCCTGGACCGCGACCACAGCATTCTTGCCTTCAATGAGCGGGTGCTGGACTGGGCCAGGCGCCCGGATGTACCGCTGCTGGAGCGGCTGAGGTATTTGTGCATCGTCTCGTCCAATCTGGACGAATTCTTTGAGGTGCGCACCGCCCCGCACCTGACCGCAGCCCAGGCCAACGACGCCAAGGGCCTCTATACGGTTCAGTCATTCCAGGCCCTGTCGGCTGCCGCGCATGACATGGTGGCACGCCAGTACTCCCTTTATAACGACGACCTGTTGCCGGCTTTCGAGCGGCAGGGCATACGCATCGTCTCTCACGGCGAGCGCAATGCGGCCCAGCGCCGCTGGGTGAAGGACTACTTTGAAAGGGAGGTGCGGCCGCTGTTGATCCCGGTCGGGCTGGACCCTTCCCACCCGTTCCCGCAGGTGGCGAACAAGTCGCTGAATTTCATCGTGCGGCTGGGCGGGCACGACGCCTTCGGCCGCGAGAACGACATTGCCATCGTGAAGGTGCCTCGGGTGTTGCCGCGTTTCATCCACATGCCGGCCCATGGCAAGGACAAGAGCCGGCTGTTCGTGTCGCTCTCCAGCGTGATCCGGGCTCATCTGGCGGAACTCTTTCCCGGGCGTGACGTGGGGCAGTTTTCGCAATTCCGCGTGACCAGGCATTCAGATCTGGCCGTGGACGAAGACGATGTGAAGAACCTGCGCACCGCCTTGCGCCAGGGCCTGGAGCAGCGCCACTACGGCCAGGCTGTGCGGCTGGAAGTGTCTGCGGGGTGTTCGGAATACCTGGCCAGTTTCCTGCTGAAGCAGTTCAACCTGCCGACGCCTTCGCTGTACCGTGTGCACGGCCCGGTGAACCTGGTCCGACTGACGCAGCTGGTCGATCTGGTCAACGACCCCAAGCTTCTTTTCCCCGGTTACAGCGCCTGTTATCCGACGCAGTTGCAACCCGGCCAGTCTTTTTTTGAGCGGCTTAAAGAGGGCGACGTATCCATTCACCAGCCCTTCGAGAGCTTCGACGGCGTGCTGGCCTTCCTGCGTGAGGCCGTCAACGACCCACAGGTGCTTGCGATCAAGCAAACCATTTACCGCACGGGCACCGACTCGGAGTTGATGGTGCTGCTGCGCGAAGCCGTCCGCCGCGGCAAGGAAGTGACGGTGGTGGTGGAGCTGAAAGCGCGCTTCGACGAAGAGGCCAACATCAACTGGGCGGAAATGCTGGAGTCCATCGGCGCGCAGGTGGTGTACGGCGTGGTGGGCCTCAAAACCCACGCCAAGATGCTGCTGGTGACCCGGCGCGAAGGCAAACACCTGGTGCGCTATGCCCATCTTTCCACCGGCAATTACAACCCCCGCACGGCGCGCCTTTATACCGACCTGAGCTACCTGACGGCCGACCCCTTGACGACGGCCGACATTGACAACGTGTTTGTGCACCTGGCCAGCCAGAGCCGCCTGCCCAAGCTGCACCATTTGCTGCTGGCGCCGTTCCAGCTGCATCGCAGGCTGATCGAGAAAATCGATGCGCTGGGCGAGGCCGCCCTGCAGGGCAAAGACACGCGCATCGTGGCCAAAATGAACGCCCTGACCGACGAAGACCTGATGCTGGCGCTGGTGAGGGCGGGGCAGCGCGGCGTGAAGATCGACCTGATTGTGCGCGGCGCCTGCATGCTGCCAGCGCAGGTTCCCGGTGTCACGGACAACATCCGCGTACGTTCCATCATCGGCCGCTTCCTGGAGCATTCGCGGGTGTTTTATTTCCGCTGCGCTGAAGAGGAAACGCTGCTGCTCTCCAGTGCCGACTGGATGAACCGCAACATGCTGCGCCGGGTAGAGCTGGCCTGGCCTGTCACCGACCCCGCGCTGCGCCAGCGCATCATTGACGAGTGCCTGGTGGCCTACCTGTATGACGGTCGCGATGCCTGGGACCTGCAGCCTGACGGAACCTACCTTCGCGTGAACCCGCAGGGCAACATCCCGCGCCACGGCGCCCAAGCGGCCTTGATGGCACGCTATTCGGCCCCCCATCACCAGGAAAAATGACATGGACCTCATCCTGTGGCGTCATGCAGAGGCAGAAGACTGGCCCGAGGGTGACCCGCAGGGCGGCCGTGACCTGGAGCGTTCGCTGACGGCGAGGGGCKAAAAGCAGGCTGCCCGCATAGCCAACTGGCTGGACCGCCAGTTGCCCGAAGGCGCGCGCATCTTCGTCAGCCCGGCACGGCGCTGCGAGCAGACCGCCCTGGCGCTGGGGCGCAAATACAAGATCAGGAGCGAACTGGGGCCCRACGCCACGGTAGAACAATTGCTCGAGTTGGTTCAATGGCCGTCRGCCAGGTCGCCGATTCTGGTGGTGGGCCACCAGCCCACACTCGGGCAGACCATCGCGCAGTTGCTTGGCTTGCAGGAAAGCGAATGCCCGGTCAAAAAGGGTGCGCTCTGGTGGCTTCGCAACCGCGAGCGCGAGGGGCACAACCAGACCGTGGTGGTGACCGTGCAATCGCCCGAAGTTCTTTGAGCTGCGCGGACGGTTGCGGTCCGTGCCGTCCGCGC
>NZ_JBFUBD010000222.1:0-4648 GCF_056405935.1 Polaromonas sp. P1_E3 | reverse complement strand
ACGTTTGACCGCTTCATGCAAGCCCAGAAGCTGTAAATTCCCCGGGGTCTTCTCGCCCCGTCAGGAATCTGCAAGCCGCCTCTCGCAGGCGGCTTTTTATTTTTCAAGACACTACGGGTAAGAACGGGGTGTTTTCGAGAGGGAAAGCTGACAGAATCGCGGGTTGACTTCGCTTGAGGACGCCACCTGTACGGGTTGAGCCTGCTTGAGCGGTCCGGCGGGTCCTGCTTCAGGGCTCGCAGATTCGACAACCCTTCAGGAGATAGTATTTTGGATCGTCGCTCACTCATCAAAAACGCCGGCATTGCCGGCGTTCTCGCTGCCGGCATCGCCCCCGCGGTTCATGCGCAGGCCACCATCCGCTGGCGCCTGGCGTCCAGCTTCCCCAAGCCGCTGGACACCATTTACGGCGGCGCTGAAGTGTTCGCCAAGAAGGTCGGCGAGATGACCGGCGGCAAGTTCCAGATCAGCGTGCACGCGGCCGGTGAACTGATGCCTGCCTTCGGCGTCGTCGACGGCGTTCAGCAGGGAACAGTGGAAATGTGCCACACGGTGCCTTACTACTACTTCGGCAAAAATGAAGCCTTCGCCATCGGCGCGGCCATTCCTTTCGGCATGAACTCGCGCCAGATGTCAGCCTGGATGTACGAAGGCAACGGCCGCAAGCTCATGAACGAGTTTTATGCCAAATACAACATGGTCAGCTTGCCCGGCGGCAACACCGGCACCCAGATGGGTGGCTGGTTCCGCAAGGAAATCAAGACCGTGGCCGACCTCAAGGGCCTGAAGTTCCGCATCGGCGGCTTTGCCGGCAAGGTGGTCGAGAAGCTGGGTGTGGTTCCGCAAAACCTGCCGGGCGGTGAAATCTACCAGGCCCTCGAAAAGGGCACGCTGGACGCCGCCGAGTGGGTCGGTCCTTATGACGACCAGAAGCTCGGTTTTGCCAAGGTGGCGCCGTTCTACTACTACCCCGGCTGGTGGGAAGGTGGCCCCGAAGTTGATTTCTTTATCAACAACAAGGCACTCGAGGCCCTGCCTGCCGAGTACAAGGCCATCGTGGAGACCGCTGCCTCGCACGCGCACATCGACATGCAAGCCAAGTATGACGCCCGCAATCCAGGTGCGTTGAAGCAGTTGGTTGCCGGAGGCACCAAGGTGCTGCCTTTCCCCACTGCGGTGCTTGAAGCCTCTTTCAAGGCTTCCATGGACCTGTACGAAGAGATCGCCACCAAGAACCCGGATTGGAAGAAGATCTACGGCGACTACCGTGCTTTCCAGCGCGACCAGATCCTCTGGTTCCGTTTTGCCGAGTCGCGCTTCGATACTTTCATGCAAAGCCGCAAGATGTAAGAGCCGGAAGGTTACTGCTCAAAAAGCCCCGCCTGACGGGGCTTTTTTTTTGCCCTGCTTTCTTCTTCACCTTTTGCTGTCCGATCCGCCGCAAGCTTTGCCGCCTGCGGGGGGCGCATGAAGGCTCACCCCGCCTGTTTGAGGAGGCAAAAAAAAGCCCCGTCATGACGGGGCTGGGAAGGGGTTGAATCCGCCTATTTCTTTTTCGCGGCTTCTTCAAGCGCCTTCATGGGATCGATCTCAGGGGCTGATGCGGTCTCCGGCGCAGGCATTCCGCTTGTGGCGTCCGAGGCACCTTGCTCCGGCGCGGGCGCGAATGGATCCGGTCCCGGCTCCGTGGCAGGCATGTTGTTTTCCATCTCGATGCGCACCTTGTCCAGGTCATAGACCTGCTTCTTGTCCAGGCCGCTGGAGACGATGCCGGGGAATGCAATGATCAGCCCGACCATGACGATCTGGATCAGCACGAAAGGCACGGCTCCCCAGTAAATCTGCATGGTAGTCACGGGCTCGATCATCTTCTTGGTGAGCTTGTCCGTGTACGCCTTGATAGGCGCCACGCTGCGCAGGTAGAACAGGGCAAATCCGAAAGGCGGATGCATGAACGAGGTCTGCATGTTCACGGCCAGCAGCACGCCGAACCAGATCAGGTCGATACCCAGCTTTTCGGCAACGGGTGCCAGCAGCGGCACCACGATGAAGGACAGCTCAAAGAAGTCCAGGAAGAAGGCCAGGAAGAAGATCAAAAGGTTGACCACGATCAGGAAGCCGGTCTGGCCGCCGGGCAGGCCGGTGAGCAGGTGCTCGACCCATTTCGGACCATCGACGCCCTGGAAGGTCAGGCTGAACATCGTCGAGCCGATCAGGATGAACACCACAAAGCAGGACAGCTTGGTCGTGGTCGCCAGGGCCTGCTTGAGCAGCGAGAAGCTGAGCCTGCGGCGCACCATGGCCATGATGAACGCGCCCAGCGCACCCATCGCGCCGCCTTCTGTAGGCGTCGCAATGCCGAGGAAAATCGTGCCCAGTACCAGGAAGATCAGCAGCAGGGGTGGAATCAGCACGAACGTCACGCGCTCCGCCATGCGCGAGAGCAGGTTCAGGCGTGTGATCTTGTTGATCACGGCGATGACGAACGCCAGCATGACGCCCGCGCACATGGACACCACGATGGTTTCATCCGTCGCTACAGTCGTCACCGTCACACCTGTCACCCAGCTCTGCACGGCGGCGTAGTGTTCGCCGAAGTAAAACGCAATGCCGGTCGAGATAACCGTGAGGATGACCAGCGACAGGAGGCCATTTTTGCCGTTGTCTTCGCGGATGGTGCGCGCTTCTGCGGGCAGGGCCGGAACCCAGTGTGGTTTGAAGATGGCCAGGCCCACGATATACAGCACATACATGCCGGTCAACACGAAGCCGGGGATAAACGCGCCCTTGTACATCTCGCCGACGCTGCGGCCCATCTGGTCGGCCAGCACGATCAGGACCAGCGACGGCGGAATAATTTGTGCCAGCGTACCCGACGCCGCAATAACGCCCGCGGCAATACGCCTGTCGTAGCCATAGCGCAACATGATGGGCAACGAGATCAGGCCCATGGAAATAACGGAGGCCGCCACGACGCCGGTCGTCGCTGCCAGCAGGGCGCCCACGAAGATCACGGCAAGCGCCAGGCCGCCGCGAATCGGGCCGAAGAGCTGGCCTATGGTGTCCAGCAAATCCTCCGCCATGCCGCTGCGTTCAAGAATCAATCCCATCAGGGTAAAGAAGGGAATGGCCAGCAGCGTGTCGTTCTGCATGATGCCGAAAACGCGCAGTGGAAGCGCCTGTAAAAGCGCTTCCGGCAGCACGCGGAGTTCCACGCCGATAAAACCAAAAAACAGGCCGCAGGCACCCAGGCTGAAGGCAACGGGAAAACCCATCAGCAGGAAAACGATCAGCCCCAGGAACATGATCGGGGCAAGATTTTGAATGAAAAATTCCATGAATATGTCTCCCGATCAGCCGGCGTTGGTTTTGGTTTCCGCAAGCCTGCGGATGGCTTCGGCGAGTTCTTCTTCGGCGGTTTTTTCCACCTTCCTGACCGTTGGATCGTCGATCAGGCCCTTGAGGAAGGCAATGCGCTTGATCAGCTCAGACCAGCCCTGCAGCAAGAGCAGTGTGAAGCCGAGTGGGATCATGGCGTAGACAGGCCAGCGGATCAGGCCACCGGCGTTGCCGGAGACCTCACCGGACTGCAGGCCGCGCAGGAAAAACGGAAAGCCGTAGTAAATGAGGGCAAAACACACCGGTGTCAGGAAGATCGTGAAACCGATGATGTCCACCCAAATCTGCCCGCGCTTGGAAAGCCGGCTGGAGACCACGTCGATCTTGACGTGCTCGCCTTGCAGCAGGGTATAGCCGGCTGCGATAAGGAAGGAGGCGGCAAACAGGTACCACTGCACTTCCAGGTAGGCGTTGGAACTCACGTTGAACACCTTGCGGACGATGGCGTTGACGCCGCTGATCAGGGTGGAGGCAAGTATCAGCCAGATGACGTGCTTGCCGATCTGTGTATTGATCCAGTCCACCGCATTTGAAAATTTCAGTAATGCGCGCATTGTTTTGTCTCCAGGTAAAAGGGATGCGCATAAAAATTCATCCGGAGTCCCCGCTTTGGGCGAGGAGTCCGGATGTTCTTGCGACAGGGAAAATTTTATAAAGACTATAAAAGCCAAGCTGACATCATTTTGACGGTATGCCCCCAGAAACGTAGGGGTAAACACGTGTGTCGCCCTGGTTTGGTGCCTTTTACGGGCCGGTCGCCCGACTGATGCTGTCTTTTGACGATTCAGCCGGCCAGGACTTCAAGGCCGCTGCCTTCCACCATTCGTCCTATGGTGCACGCCTCGGCAAAGCCCTGGCGGTGAAAGCACTCCAGCACCTCTGCCTCGATGCCGGGCGCGCAAGACACCAGCAGTCCGCCGCTGGTCTGCGGATCGGACAGTAAGGCCCGTTGCGCTGTGGAGATGCCCGCGGGCAGGGTGACTTCCTGGCCATAGCTGGCCCAGTTGCGACCCGAAGCTCCGGTCACCATGCCCGCATCGGCCAGTTCCAGCACGCCAGGCATCGTTGGAATCTGGGTGAGTTGCAGTTGCATTTTGAGCTTTGCTCCCCGCGCCAGCTCCAGTCCGTGGCCAGCCAGGCCAAAGCCCGTGATGTCGGTCAGGGCGTGTACGCCTTGCATGCGCGCCAGTTCAATACCCGGCTTGTTGAGCTGTGTCGTGAGCGCGATCATGCGTGCGTAGCCTTCGGC
>NZ_JBFUBD010000221.1:0-4648 GCF_056405935.1 Polaromonas sp. P1_E3 | reverse complement strand
ATGTCGCCGATGGCAAAGATATGCGGCACGTTGGTGCGCATCTGGATGTCCACGGGAATGAAACCGCGGTCGGTGACGGTTACGCCTGCTTTGTCGGCTGCGATCTTTTTGCCGTTGGGCGTGCGGCCTACAGCCTGCAGCACCAGGTCATAGGTTTGCGGCGCCGGGGCGCTGCCACCCGCTTCCGCAGCCTCAAAGGTCACCTCGATGCCCGCCTTGGTCGCCTTGGCACCCACGGTTTTGGTTTTGAGCATGATGTTGTCAAAACGCGGTGCGTTCATCTTCTGCCAGACCTTGACCAGGTCGCGGTCGGCACCTTGCATCAGGCCGTCCATCATCTCGACCACGTCGAGGCGCGCACCAAGGGTGGAATACACCGTACCCATTTCAAGGCCGATGATGCCGCCGCCCAGGATCAGCATGCGTTTGGGAACTTCCTTGAGCGCCAGCGCGCCAGTGCTGTCGACCACACGTGGATCGTCCGGCATGAAAGGCAGGCGTACCGCTTGCGAGCCGGCGGCAATGATGCAGTTCCTGAAAGCGATGGTCTGGCTCTTGCCGGTTCTTTCCTGGCCTTCGGCACCGCCGGTTTCTTCAACCTGGAGATGATTGGCACCGACGAACTGTCCGATGCCGCGCACAGTAGTGACCTTGCGCATCTTGGCCATCGCTGCCAGGCCGCCGGTGAGCTTGCCGACGACTTTTTCCTTGTGCGTGCGCAATTTATTGATGTCGAGCTTGGGCTCCCCAAAACTCACGCCGAGGGCGTCGAAATGCTTGACCTCGTCCATCACGGCGGCCACATGCAGCAAGGCCTTGGAGGGAATGCAGCCTACATTCAGACAGACGCCGCCCAGCGTGGCGTAACGCTCTACCAGCACAACCTTCAGACCCAGGTCGGCGGCGCGGAAGGCAGCGGAATAACCGCCGGGGCCGGCACCCAGCACCAGCAAATCGCAGTCAAGATCGGCTGAGCCGCTGAAACTGGCCGCAACCGGGGCAGGTGCGGCTGAAGGGCTTGCTACGGTTTTAGGAGCTGCTTGCGCAGTGGCAGCGGGCGCTGCGGACTGTTTTGGTGCTGAATCCACAGCGGAAGCAGCTGCGCCGGCGCTTTCCAGTGTCAACACCACAGAACCCTGCTTGACCTTGTCGCCCACCTTGACCTTGACGTCCTTGACCACGCCGGCAGCGGACGACGGGATTTCCATCGAAGCCTTGTCGCTTTCCACGGTGATCAGGCTCTGCTCGGCCTTGATGGTGTCGCCGGGTTTGACCAGCACTTCAATGACGGACACTTCGTCGAAGTCGCCGATGTCCGGTACCTTGATGTCGATCACGGGGGATGCACTCATTTGGAGGCTTTCAATTTAAGGGTGAATATGTCGACGGGACCGGCGGAGTTCTTGTCGAACTCGCAACCCGCGTTCAAGCCGGCCATGGCCACTTCGCGTGCGGTCTTGGCCTTGTCCCAGGCGGCATGCATGGCGCCCAGCGCAAAGCTGCGGCCTGAGCCGATGCCCCAGAATTCCTTGAACTCAAAGACTTCACGGTAGCTGTAGAGGCCGTAAATGCCGCTGGCATTGGCGATCACGACGGTGAACTGGCTGGATTCGTAAGGGTCGTTGTCGTCTTCCTTGGTCTGCAGGAAAAACGTCTCCTTGAGCAGCGGATGCAGCTTGATGAAGGTGCCGAACACCTCGTCGCGCGAGCCCAGCTTGAGCTGGTCTTTTGGCAGAGCCGCCATGGCCTGGCGCAGCACAGGAAAATGCGCCACGGTGCCGGCCATGCCGACGTAGCTCATGCCGGCTGGCGTGTCGACCTTGAAGATCTTGCTGTTGGCCTCGAACCGGTGCGTGAGGCTGGTGTCGCCGAAGGTCACCAGCGTATCGGCGGCGATGGCAACCTGCCCCGCCTTTTTGACGACTACAAGTGTTGTCATGGTTCCGCTCTCCTGTTTAGAGGAGAACGCGGCGGAAGTCAGCGAGGATCTGGCCCAGGTAAGCGTTAAAGCGGGCGGCGCCGGCGCCGTCGATCACGCGGTGGTCCCAGGCCAGAGACATGGGCAGCATCAGGCGTGGCTGGAAGGCCTTGCCGTCCCAGACCGGCTCCATCTGGCTCTTGGAGACCCCGAGGATCGCAACTTCAGGCGCGTTGATGATGGGCGTAAAGTAACGCCCACCAATGCCGCCCAGCGACGAGATGGTGAAGCTGGCGCCCTGCATTTCGGCCGGCGTGAGCTTGCCATCACGTGCCTTCTTGGCCAGCTCGCCCATTTCCTGACTGATCTGCAGCACGCCTTTTTTGTCTGCGTCTTTCAGCACGGGAACGACCAGGCCATTGGGCGTGTCGGCGGCAAAGCCGATGTGGTAGTACTGTTTGTAGACGATCTGGTCGCCGTCGAGCGAGGCATTGAATTCGGGGAATTTCTTCAGCGCCGCAACGCTGGCCTTGATCAGGAAAGCCAGCATGGTGACCTTGAGGCCGGCCTTTTCGTTTTCCTTGTTGGTCGAAACGCGGAAGGCTTCGAGTTCGGTGATGTCGGCATCGTCATGGTTGGTGACGTGCGGAATCATCACGTAGTTGCGCAGCAGGTTGGCGCCGCTGATCTTCTTGATGCGTGACAGGTCCTTGCGCTCGACCGGGCCGAACTTGGTGAAGTCGACCTTGGGCCATGGCAGCAAATCAAGCCCTGCGCCGCCGCCCGAGGACGTGGGCGCTTTGGCGGCCTGCGCCTGGGTGCGGAGGCTGCCGTCCATCACCGACTTGGTGAAGGACTGAACGTCGTCTTGCGTGATGCGGCCTTTGGGGCCGCTGCCTTTGACTTCTGCCAGCGGCACGCCGAGTTCGCGCGCGAACTTGCGCACCGAGGGCGATGCATGCGGCAGGTTGCCTTGGGGCGCAGCGGTCGGGTTATGGGCCGGCTGGCTCGCGGGAACCGACGCAACGGCAGGAGCCGGTGCAGCGGCGGCGGCAGATGCCGCAGGGGCCGTTGCAGCCGGGGCCGGAGCGGGCGCAGGCGATGCGGCTGCCACGGAACCTTCGAGGACGGCCACCAGGTCGCCGATGTTGACGACGTCACCCATCTTGACCTTGAGTTCTTTCAGCATACCGGCGGCAGACGACGGGATTTCCATCGAGGCCTTGTCGGACTCCACGGTGATCAGCGACTGCTCGGCCTTGATGGTGTCGCCCGGCTTGACCAGGACTTCAATGACGGAGACATCCTTGAAGTCACCGATGTCGGGTACGCGGACTTCGACGGGGCCGGAAGCGGCAGCAGGGGCTGGCGCGGGCGCTGACGCTGCTACAGATTTGCTAGCTGCTTGCGCAGGCGCAGCGGGCGCTGCAGCTGTTTTTTCTGCCGGAGGAGCAGCTCCGGCACCAGCCACTTCCAGGGTAAGAACCACGGAGCCCTGCTTGACTTTGTCATCGAGCTTGACCTTCAGTTCCTTGACCACACCCGCATGGCTGGAGGGGATTTCCATGGAGGCCTTGTCGGACTCCACGGTGATGAGCGACTGCTCGGCTTTCACGGTGTCGCCGGGTTTGACCAGCAATTCAATCACCGTCACTTCGTCGAAATCCCCGATATCAGGAACTTGAATGTCTACCACTGCCATATTCTTGTCTCCGTTTGCTTCAGGCGTCTGTACGTCTACGTCAGGGTTTTAACTCAAGCGTAAAGCGGGTTGATCTTGTCGACATTGATGCCGTACTTCTTGATGGCTTCGCTCACCTTGGCGACCGGCACGGTGCCCTCCTCGCTCAGCGCCTTGAGCGCTGCCACGACGATGTAATGGCGGTTGATTTCGAAGTGCTCGCGCAGCTTGCTGCGGAAGTCGCTGCGGCCGAAGCCATCAGTGCCCAGCACTTTGTAGGTGCGACCCTTGGGGATGAAGGAGCGGATCTGCTCGGCGTAGGCTTTCATGTAGTCGGTCGACGCGATGACGGGGCCGGTGTGCTTTTCGAGCTGCTCGGCCACAAACGGCACCTTGGCCTTTTCGGCCGGGTGCAAGAGGCTCCAGCGTTCGGCGTTCTGGCCGTCGCGGGCCAGTTCGTTAAAGCTTGGGCAGCTCCACACGTTGGCAGCAACGCCCCACTCTTTCTCAAGCAACTCTTGCGCGGCGATGGATTCGCGCAGGATGGTGCCGGAACCCAGCAACTGCACGCGCGGGGTGAGCTTGGCGCCCTCTTTGCAGAGGTACATGCCCTTGATGATCTGCTCTTCAGTGCCGGGCTTGAGGCCGGGCATCGCGTAGTTTTCGTTCAGCAGCGTGAGGTAGAAGTAGACGTTGTCCTGCTTCTCGACCATGCGCTTGAGGCCATGGTGCAGGATGACGCCGACTTCGTGCGCAAACGTTGGGTCGTAGCTGATGCAGTTGGGGATGGTGCCGGCCAGGATGTGGCTGTGGCCGTCTTCGTGCTGCAGGCCTTCGCCGTTCAGTGTGGTGCGGCCCGAGGTGCCGCCCAGCAGAAAACCGCGCGCCTGCATGTCGCCGGCCGCCCAGGCCAGGTCGCCCACACGCTGGAAGCCGAACATCGAGTAGTACACGTAGAACGGGATCATGATCCGGTTGTTGGTGCTGTACGAGGTGGCCGCCGCGATCCAGCTGCTCATGCCGCCGGCTTCGTTGATGCCTTCCTGCAG
>NZ_JBFUBD010000220.1:0-4658 GCF_056405935.1 Polaromonas sp. P1_E3 | reverse complement strand
TTGCTGGACATATTGCTCAGGCGTCATGCGGCAATTGTCCCATGGGACTTGAGGCGGGAGGGACCCTCAGAAGGCTTTGGGCGCCATGCACCGCGCAACATAGGTTTTCAACGCGAACACCACCGCAATCAGGATGACCCATACGATCAACACATCACCGAATTGCCAGAAGAGCCAGAGCGGCGAACCCAGCTGGCCCAGCAAGGGCAGCAGGAACGGCTGCAGCCGGGGTGTCCAGAAACCAGACCTGGACATGCAGGCTGACACCAGAGGGTCAAAGGTGCCGGGGTTGCACCCCAGGGCCTGCAGTATTTCGCGCGAGATATACGTGCTCAGGAAGGGCGTGCCGAAGGCGATGCAAAACGCGACCAGTCCCAGCAGCAGGAGCCAGAAGCTCGCTTGCAGGACCTGGTGCAACCTTCTTTGCATTGGCACTGCCGCGGCTGCAGGCGCGCGCGGGGCGGCGATGGCCTTGCGGGGGTGTTGGTACGCATGGTGGCTCCAGCCGATGGCAGCCAGCCAGACCAGGATGAGCCACCAGAAACTGCGCAACAGCATGAAGGGGTAGTCCAGCGGAGTCTGGGCAGACAAAAAAAGTGCGAGCCTGGACGCCAACGCGTGCTGGAGGAAGGAACATGTTCCGGTCCGCGGGTCTGTATGGAACTGGCAATTCAGGGCCTCCAGGGCCTTCTCTGCGATGACGCCACCAATCATCGCGAAGCTGAGGCAAAAGAGAATCAGGCCCCACACCAGCGCACGATAAAGACCCGAGGGTGGCTGTTTTGCCGGTGCTGTTGCCAGTGTTTTTATAGGGGCAATCGCCACGTGTTTCGCCTTGTGATTTTGTGGATCAGCCGGCGGAACCGTCTGTGCCTGCTGACGCCCGGCCGCTTCGCCGCATGAACAGCGCCCGCCAGCCCATCACCAGCACATCCCAGGGGCCGAGCTTGGGGCGCCGCTGCAGGGTATTGAATCCCTGGGCCTCTATTTTCTCGAGGATACGCAGGCCGCCTTGCACCACCAGGCGAAGTTCCCAGCCGCCGCGGCCCGGTATCCGGTGTGCGAGTGGCAAGCCGTTTAGCATCCTGGCCTTTGCAGAGCGGGCGCAAGCAGCTATCAATTTGATAGTAAATGGATTGGCGTCCAGCGCCAGCAGCTGTGCTTCGTCAACGCCGTGGCGGGACCAGGCATCAGCCGGCAGGTAAATGCGCCCGCGCGGAATGTCGACGCTGAGGTCTTGCCAGAAGTTGATGAGCTGCAGGGCGGTGCAGATGCAATCGCTCATCTGCAGGGAGGCGGCGTCGTGAATGCCGTACAGGTGCAGCAGCAGCCGGCCCACGGGGTTGGCCGAGCGGTTGCAATAGTCGAGGAGTTCGGCTTCATCGGCATAACGCTGCTTGACGACGTCCTGCTCAAAAGCGCTGAGCAAATCGGCCAGCAGGTTTACCGGCAGCTCGAACTTCGCCATCATGGGCGTCAGCTGGGCAAACACCGGGGCCCAGCGCAGCGAGGGCGCAAGGCCGGCAGAGGCGGCCATCAGGTCCGCGCGGTAGGCCGCCAGGTCAGCCAGGCGTGCCGCCGGCGGCGCATCGCCCTCATCGGCGATGTCGTCCGCCGTACGCGCAAACCAGTAAATTGCCGCGATGGGCGGGCGCAGGCGCGGTGGGCACAGTAGCGACGCTACCGGGAAGTTTTCATAGTGGGCCACGCCCTGGGGGGAAGGCATCAGAGTGGCCGGCGGTTGTGTGCCTGGGGTCATGCGGGCGATTGTCGCTTGACAAGCCTCGGCAATTACCCTAGATTACTAACCGGTCAGTCAGTAGCAGCTTCCTGACCCTTTTCCAGGCTCATTTTTTACCCGGCTATCCAAGCGGGTTTCATCCCGATCAGATCATGAATAAAACCGTTTTCTCCCTGGTGGGCGCCGCCGTCCTGCTGGCAGCCTGTTCCAAACCCGCCCCGCCAGAAGAACCGGTTCGCGCCGTCAAGGTTATCACCGTCGGGACCAACGCCTTTTCCTCCAGCCACGAATATGCCGGCGAAGTCCGCGCCCAGGTGGAGTCAAGGCTCGGCTTCCGGGTTGCGGGAAAGATCATCAAGCGGCAGGCCGAACTGGGCCAGCGCGTCAAGGCCGGGCAGGTGCTCGCCAACCTCGATCCCCAGGATTACAAGCTCGCGGCCGATGCGGCCCGCGCGCAGGTCGCCGCTGCCGCTACCAACCGCGACCTTGCCGCTGCTGATTTCAAGCGTTACAAAGAGCTCAAGGAGCAGAACTTCATCAGCGGCGCCGAACTGGAGCGCCGTGAAACCACCCTGAAGGCGGCGCAGGCGCAACTGGAGCAAGCCCAGTCCCAACTGGCCGTCCAGGGCAACCAGGCCAGTTATGCGGCGCTGGTCGCAGATGTTTCGGGTGTCATCACTGCTATCGAGGCCGAGCCCGGCCAGGTCGTGACGGCCGGCGCGCCGGTGGTGCGGATTGCAGCGGACGGGGTGCGCGATGTGGTCTTTTCCGTACCCGAAGACAAGGTGGCGGCGATCAAGGTTGGCTCGCCGGTCAGTATCCGCGTGTGGTCGCAGACTGCCGAATTGGCCGGAAAGGTGCGCGAGGTGGCAGCCAGCAACGACCCTGTCACGCGGACCTACACCGTGAAAGTTTCGGTTGATGCGAAAGAGCCGCCGCCCCTGGGCGCCACGGTGTATGTGGTGCCGCAGGCCGGCAGCGTGGTGGGCGCGCCGGTCATCAAGTTGCCGACAACAGCGCTGCGCCAGGAAGGCAAGGCCACGGCGGTATGGGTGGTTGACAAGGCCACCATGACGGTCAAGCCGCAGGTCATTCAGGTTGCCACGGCAGACGGCAATGACGTGGTGGTGGCTTCCGGGTTGCAGCCCGGGATGCTGGTAGTCAGCGCCGGGGTGCATGTGCTGTCACCGGGGCAGAAAGTCAGTATTTACCAGCCAAGTGTGGCTGTAGCGGGCGCCAGTCCTGCGCAAACAGCTATCAATTCCGTAGCAACATCCGCTGCACCTGCAGCGCCTGTGACCGCACCGGTTGCTGTCTCCGCGGCTTCGGCCGCGAAGTGAGGACGGCATGACGCAACCCCATCCAGACAGCGGCAGCGCTGCCGGCGAACTGGCTTCGCCCTCCAGCCGGTTCAACCTTTCCAAATGGGCGCTGGACCATCCGGCGCTGACACGCTATCTCCTGCTGGTGCTGATGATCCTGGGCTTTGCCGCCTACTTCCAGCTCGGCCAGGATGAAGACCCGCCGTTTACCTTTCGCGCCATGGTGGTGCGCACTTACTGGCCGGGCGCTACTGCGCAGCAGGTGGCTGAGCAGGTCACCGACAAGCTGGAGCGTACGCTGCAGGAAGTGCCTTTTGCCGACAAGATACGCAGCTATTCCAAGCCTGGCGAGTCGCAAATCATTTTCCAGATCAAGGATTCGTCCAAACCCGCGGATGTGCCCAACGTCTGGTACTCGGTCCGCAAGAAGGTCAGTGACATGCGCGGCACGMTGCCGGGTGGAATCCAGGGGCCGTTCTTCAATGATGATTTCGGCGACGTGTATGGCGTGATCTATGCGCTCGAAGCTGATGGTTTCAATTACGCCGAGCTCAAGACCTTTGCCGACGATGTGCGCCAGCAACTGCTGCGCGTGCCTGACGTGAGCAAGGTGGAGCTCTTCGGCGTGCAGGACGAAAAGGTCTTCATCGAGATCTCGCAAAAACGGCTGGCGCAGCTGGGGCTGGATTTGAACCAGGTGCTGGCACAACTGGGCCAGCAAAACGCCATCGAATCGGCCGGCGCGGTGCAGACGCCGCTGGACGTCGTGCAGGTGCGCGTGGCGGGCCAGTTTGAAGTCATTGAGCAGCTGCGCATCATGCCCATCAGGGGCAGTTCGGGCAACCAGCTCCAGCTGGGCGATATCGCTGTGATCAAGCGTGGCTACGTGGACCCTCCTTCCGTCAAGGTGCACCACCAGGGCAGGGAAGTGATTGCATTGGGTGTGTCCATGGGCAAGGGCGGGGACATCATCGCGCTGGGCAAGTCACTCACCGCGCTCTCGGCCCGCATCGAAAAAACCTTGCCCGCCGGCATCAGGCTGGTGAATGTGCAGAACCAGCCCAAGGCCGTGGCCACCTCCGTCAATGAGTTTGTGGGTGTGCTGATCGAGGCCGTGGTGATCGTGCTGGCGGTGAGTTTCATTGCACTGGGGTTTCACAAGCGGCAATACGACGGCCCCGGCCAGTTGCCACTGTGGAAGCGTTATTACATCGACATGCGTCCGGGCCTGGTGGTGGGCATCACCATTCCGCTGGTGCTGAGCCTGACCTTCCTGGCGATGTGGTATTACGGCATCGGCCTGCACAAGATTTCGCTGGGCTCGCTCATCATCGCGCTGGGCCTGCTGGTGGACGACGCCATCATTGCCGTCGAGATGATGGTGCGCAAAATGGAAGAGGGCTACGACAAGGTTCGTGCCGCGACTTTTGCGTATGAGATCACGGCCATGCCCATGTTGACGGGCACATTGATCACCGCCGCGGGCTTCCTGCCGATTGGTTTGGCCAAGTCCACTACGGGTGAATACACATTTGCGATCTTTGCCGTGACGGTGATCGCGCTGGTGCTCAGCTGGATTGTGTCGGTGTACTTTG
>NZ_JBFUBD010000219.1:0-4685 GCF_056405935.1 Polaromonas sp. P1_E3 | reverse complement strand
CGTGAAGGACTGAGCGGTTGGGCGGAAGCCCGGGATGCCTGGGTGCTATTAAATAGATAGCTGCTTGCGCCCGTCAGCATTGGGCTGAAGCCCCACTTTTAATGCTGAAAACCGCCTTTTTTGAACGCGGTGGCCGTCGAATCCACCTTTACGATGGTTTCGGCGCGTTTGGGCCCGCCTGGCGCCTGAAAGCGCCCTTATTTATCGATCAAATTGGCCTCTAAGCCAATAAGGACGAGCGCTGGCAGCTATTAAATAGATAGCGGCTCCGGGAGCGCCGGGATCTGTACGCGCTGGCCACCCGCGTAGGCTCAAGCCCGCCGCTGCGCGAAGTAAAACCACTCCTGGCCCGCTTCGCTGCGCGGGTTGGGAAACACCACAAAGCCGTCCACCGGCGCGGTGATGGGCTCGCCGCCGTGGCGTGTGCCGATCACTTCGCCGCGCTGGACCGGGTCAAAGCTGCGCCACTCGCGGGCAAAGGTGTCGCCTGCATGGTCGCGGTCCACCACCTCGACCAGCCGCAGGATCTCGCGCTGCGCCGGTTCTGGCGCAGGCGGCTTCGCAATCAGGCCCAGCAAGCCCAGCGTCTGCAAGATCGCGTGCCGCGCCACCCCCACGGCCGCAGGGTCATCATGCTGGCCGCATTCCAGCGTCACGCCGTAGCCGCCGCGCGAGCGCATGTACTCGGTCGTGCCCACGCCGTAGTTCGGGTCGGTCACCAGCGCCTGCTTGCGGTCACCCGCACTGGCGGAGGCGGCTTCGGCCCGACGTTTCACACCGCGCGCATAGGTGTCCAGCCAGCCTTCCACAATACGGTGCGGCCCGGTGTGCAGCGCCAGCTGCATTTCTTCCGCAGCGTGGTCAAAAGGCTCCAGCGCCCCCGTGTTGTTTTGCGGGCCAATCATCACAAAGGGCGCGCCGCCGGTGTGGAAGGAGTGCAGGTCCAGCAGCACGTCATGCGCATCCAGCAGCGGGCACAGCACGTTCGCAATGCGGTCCTCAAAGTCCTGCGGAATCGCGCTCGGCGCCATGTTGCGGTTGAGGTTGCGCTCACCCATGCGCTGCTTGAGCCGGTAGGCCAGCGGGTTGGTCACGGGCACAAATGTCACGGTGCCGCGCTCAATGCCGAGCTGGCCGCTGTCGATTTCTTCCAGCAGCTGCGTGATGGCGCGTGTGCCGCAGGTCTCGTTGCCGTGCACAGCGCCGGTGACCAGCAGACGCGGGCCGGGGGCGAGGCCGTGGAAGGTGTGGCTGCGCAGGTGGGTGGGGTGTCGGGTAAGGGTGGAAGTCATGGGGTGATGCACCGCTGGGGTAGTCGCGTTGGTGGCTTGGTTATACAGCGGTTTGAGGGGAGACCGAAGCGCTTTGCAGGCTGACCCTCATGTGTTTGGGGGATGGCATTGCAGCGCTTGGACTCTATGATTGTGAACTGACCAAACTTGGGCTTCCGCAGACTTTTCGGCAAAACACAAGAACCTATGAACCACGTCTGGCTATTCGTTATCTTGCTCGCGTTGTGCGGCAAAGCCTTTGCCACCGACCTGCCCGGCCTGGACGCACGAACCCGGTCCCTGATCATGTCGCTGCACGCCGATACTGACATGGAGAACATCTCGGTTGGCGATCTGGATGGTGATGGCGTGGCCGACATGGCTTATGTTGTCGTATCGAATGATGGTGCCCATCTTTTCGTTGGTGTGTTGCGCGGTCGGCCTGACGGGAGCTTCGTTCCCTGGACGCACTCACAGCGCCTTGAGCACCTGCAGCGGAGCCGCGAAGTGTGGATACGCGGCAAGACCCTGGAAATTTCCCTGTTTCTCAATGGCCTGAGCTGGGGCAGTCATCGCTCGGTAAAGTATTTGTGGCGTGGTGGCCAACTGGTTCGTGTGGGATCGGAGTTCTTTCTYCAATCTCCCTTCAGGGATGACGAACCCGGCCCCGTCTCCACCCAGACCATCAGTACCAATTACCTGACAGGTGTTGTCATCGAAACAAACACGATCGGCAAAAAACGAACGACCAACTCATCAAAAAACCAACGGCGCGAACTCGAACCACTTTCGATGTTTGATGGGAGTGAGTAGCCGTCGCTGAGAAGGAATCGGAGTTTGCAGTTTTATTTCAGAGGCGCCAAAAATCGTGACACACATAGTTTTTTGGATAGGATGGATCGCACTCGGATATGCCGCATGGTCCACGTGGCTGCAGCGCACGTGCCCGCACGCAGGGTGCAGTTTTATCCTGGTAGCGCCGCGGCTGCTGGAGCTGATCGTGCCATTCATGGCTTGGGGCACGATTGGCGTAGCGGTTTCCATCGGCATCAAGTTGATGCGCGACCGGCACAGATCGCCGGCCACAAGCAAGATGCAGGCAGCGCGTTCACCATTGCCCGACGCGGTGCAAGCACCAGTGAGTGCTGAAGCGGTGATGCATGAGCTGGGCATCACATTCGATGGACGCCTGTATGGGTTTCGTGAGTACCGTTATGAAAAGCTGGCGGATGCCATTGCCTATGCGAAGCTCACGCAGCGACGCGAGGACTGATCCCAATCGACGCCTGGCGGCAGCGTGCGGTTGGTCCGTCGTGCCTATGATGGGGCCCGGGCACTCTGAACAACTCATGGTCAATACGGAGGCACCATGGACACCGACCTTGAAAGCCTGTCGCGTGAACAACTCATTGAGGAAGTCAAAAGGCTCCGCCAGGGCATTCGCGAGCATCGCGACAGCACAGGCCATGAGCTGTGCTGGCACCATCCGGCGCTGTGGGCGCTGCTGCCGGAGAAGACCGACCCGGTGCCCGTTGTACCCGACTGGCCGCAGTTCTTTCGCGGCTGCATCCGTTACCGCCAGTCGCTGGATGAACAGTTGCCGGATGCGCCGCGAAGTAATGAACCCTATCGCGACTGAACACATTTGACTATTGATATCCGCGTATTCGCGGCGCACTGCGAACGGCCAGATTTCGAGAGTAAAAAATGAGTGAGATTGGCAATGAACTTCACCGTTAATCGTTTGGTGTCATGGGTGCTGATCCCGCTGTTGGTGGCCCTGCCTCTGGCTTTTTTCATGTGCTACGGAGCGCTTGATCACAACCCGCAGGAAGAGTTCTGTGCTTATGTGACCCGCGACGTATCTGCAAACTATTCGGTTCACGGCGAGGACTGCAGCATCAAATGGGATGCAATAGGTCTGTTGTTTGCGGGCTGGCTTTTTGCCCAGCTGGCGATTTTGACGGTGGCGCGACTGATGCTGTCGGCATTTCGCGACGCCTGATGTCAAGCGCGGGTTTTCCTGATTTCGGATAAACGACGGATAAATAACGGATCAACAACGGACGAATCACTGATGCCTGTTCTGCCTGAATTTCGTTACCCGCTGCGCTTGCTCTTTGCCCTGCTTTTCTGCGTGTGCGGCGCAAGCCATGCTGCGCCAGCCTGCGATGCGGTGGCATTGCACGCTGACGGATACGCCCGCTCCGTGAAATCAGTTCAGCATTTGCCTGAACTGGTCGCATGGTCCCGTTCGCACAAGTTTCCTGTCGTATACGGCCAATCCGTGGACAAACAAGCGTTGATGCGCGGCCATTGCTACTGGTCAGTATCCGTTTATGCCAATCGGCCTGATCGCCTGGAGCTTTGGCATGTTTTTTTTGTAGAGATTACTGGCAAGCAGTTGCTTGTCCTGGACCCTGTCTCAGGGACGGCCATCCCGCTGCAGAAATGGCGCGCCAAAGGAAAGGGCGCGTGACTGAGGGCACGGCAGGCATTCATCAAACGGGTAGCCGTTTTATTTCATGTTCAGTTCAGCCTGATCCCCGCCACCAGCTGCGTCACGTTGTGCCKCATCAGCTTGAGATAACTGTCAGCCGGGCCGCCGGCTTTTGACAGGGCATCGACATACAGTGCGGGGCCGGGCGTCACGCCGGCGTCCTTGCTCAGCTGGGCGAGCAGCTTGGGGTTGCTCATGTTTTCGAAAAACACGGCCCTGATTTTTTCGCGCTGGATCTGCCGGATCAACTGGGCGACTTCTTTCGCGCTGGGTTCGGCTTCGGTGGAAATTCCTTGCGGTGCCRGGAAGCTGACCTGGTAGTGCGCGCCGAAATAACCGAAGGCGTCGTGTGAGGTGATGACCTTGCGTTTGGCAGACGGGACGGCGCTGAGCTGCTCTTTGGCCCAGGTGTCGAGTGCCTGCAATTCCTTCACGTAGGCTTCGCTGTTGTCTTTGTAGGTGGCAGCGCCGGTGGGGTCGAGCCGTGATAGCGCCGCCGCGATGTTGCGCACGTAGATCACGACGTTGGTTGGATCCTGCCAGGCGTGCGGGTCGGTTTCTTTTCCGCCTTTTTCACCGGGCATGGTGCTCGCCTTCACGCCTTGTGAAGCGACCACCGCCTGGCCCTTGTAGCCAGCGGACTTGACGAGTTTTTGTGCCCACGGTTCAAAGCCCAGGCCGTTGCTGACCAGCAGTTTGCTTTGCAGCAGGTTTTTGGCGTCTGCGGGTTTGGGTTCAAACACATGCGCGTCTTCATCGGGGCCAACCAGCGTGGTCACAGTGACGCGGTCACCGCCGACCACACGAACCAGGTCGCCGAGGATGCTGAAACTGGCGACCACAGGGATCTTGTCGGCGGCCATGCCGGCGGTGGCGGCGGTCAGCAGCGCGGCCCCGACCAGGGGTGTCAGCAG
>NZ_JBFUBD010000218.1:0-4691 GCF_056405935.1 Polaromonas sp. P1_E3 | reverse complement strand
GCGCATCACGGTGGCAGACAACGGGGAAGGTATTGCAGCGGAGAACCTGACGCGCGTTTTCTCCCACGGATTTACCACACGCAAGGACGGCCATGGCTTCGGCCTGCACAGCTGCATTCTGGCTGCGCAGGAAATGGGCGGTAGCCTGCAAGCCCATAGCGACGGACCTGGACAAGGCGCATCGTTCATCCTGGAGATTCCCGTCACTGCCGCGCAGGCTCATTGAACGCGGGAAAACGCCGTTTCCTCCTAAGGCGAGGCCTGCGTCGGTCTAAAAGACATGCCCGGTGGCCAGCGCCGCTGCCGCCGCCCGCGTTTCCACGCCCAGCTTTTCGAAAATGTGCTCCAGGTGCTTGTTCACCGTACGGTGGCTCATGCCCAGGATGTCGCCGATGTCCCGGTTGGTCTTGCCCTTGGCCAACCAGGAGAGCACCTCGGTTTCGCGCGGTGTCAGCGCGGCATTGGCCAGGCGCGAGGGCGAGGCGGCATTGGCGCCGCGCTGCTCCAGCAACAACATGGTTTCGCCTATGCCGACCCGGCCCATATTGCGCACCGACAGTTGCACACCGGCCAGATTTAGCAGCACTTCGTCGGTGTCGTCTTCCAGCGCCGCGTAGACCGGCGCGGGCAAACGCCCCGGCAGGGCCCCGCCCTCGGCGCCCTGCAGCCACAAGGCGGCCTGTGGCGAGCGCCAGGCGACGCGCCCGCGAGCATCGACCAACACCACGCCGAAGCCGGCCACGTCCACCGCCTCGCGCGCCAGCCGTGTCATGCGCGCGTTGCGTGTATGGGTATGCAGGCGCGCCACCACCTCCTGCGCGCGCAGCGGCTTGACGACATAGTCGACGCCGCCGCAGGCAAAGCCCTCAAGCACATGCGGCGTCTCCGACAGGCCCGTCATGAAGATCACCGGGATGTGCGCCATGACCGGGTTGGCCTTGATCTGCCGGCAGGTGTCAAAGCCCGAGAGGCCCGGCATGACGGCATCCAGCAGGATGGCGTCGGGCGCGACCAGCTCAAGGCGCTGCAGCGCCGAATCGCCGTCGCGCGCCACCAGCACCGTGTAGCCCTCGCCTTCAAGGGTGTCACACAGCATGCCCAGGCTGCTGGGGGCGTCATCGACCACCAGCACGACCGGGCGCTGGCTCTCRGGGCTGTCAAGCATCAACGTCCTCCGTCAAATGGTCGAGCAACAGCTCCAGCTCGCAGCGGCTCACGAAACCGCGCAAGCGCGCGCAGCTGGCGGCCAGCGCCGGGTCTTCGGCCGCGACGCGGTCCAGCAGGCGGTGCAGGCCGTGAACGTGGCCCAGTTTCACCAGGCGTATCAGCCCGGCGCGGGCTTCCTCGGGCAGGCCCAGCGAAGCTTCCCCGGACGCACCCGCCACGCCGGCGGCGGTCGGCGCAGGCGAGACGACAGACGTCACCCACTCCAGCCCCAGGTGGCGCTGCAAGGCGTCCATCAATTCGGATTCGAGCACCGGCTTGCCGACAAAAGCCTGGCAACCCGCCGCCTTGAGCCGTGAGGCCTGGTTTTCGAACACGTTGGCCGACACCACGATGATGGGAACGCTGTCATAACCCCGGCTCCGTATCTGCACCGCGGTTTCCCAGCCGTCCAGGTCGTCCATGCTGATGTCCAGCAGGATGGCGTCGGGCACACCGTCCTTGAGGCTGTCTATGCATTCGAGGCCGCTGGCTGCCTCTTTCACATCAAAGCCCAGTGGCGTGAGCATGCCGGCCAGCATCTGGCGCTGCACCGGCTGGTCGTCGACGACCAGCAGCGTGCGGCGCTTACCGAAGAAGCCGGCGATCTGGTGCGGCGGGTCGGCCTGCGGCCCGGGGTCGTCGATCTCGCGCAGGTAAAGCCGCACGCTGAACGTGCTGCCCTTGTCCGGCTCGCTCTGCAGTGTCAGGTCACCACCCATCAACGCGGTCAGAAGACCTGTGATGGTCAGGCCCAGGCCGGTGCCCGGTTCACCGCGCCGGCGCCCCGCGGCGCCGCGCTCGAAAGGCAGAAAGATGCGCTGCTGGTCCTGCGGCGCAATGCCTATGCCGGTGTCCACCACATCAAAGCGGATCACCTCGCGCCGGCAGTCCACATGCAGCTTCACGCTGCCCGCGTCGGTGAACATCACCGCATTGCTCAGCAGGTTGATGATGATCTGGCGCAGCCGCTTCGCGTCGGCCTGCACCCAGGCCGGCATGCGGCCGCTGTGGGTGTAGATGAAGTCCACCCCCCTGGCTTCGGCCTGCGGACGCACCATGCTGACCAGTCCTTCCAGAAAATCGGGCAGCGGCACGGGAATCGGCTCCAGACGCAGCCGGCCGGCCTCGATGCGCGCGAGGTCCAGCAAGCCGTCGACGAGCTGCAGCAGGTGCTCGCCGCTGCGCTGTATGGTCTGCRCGGCTTCACGCGGCGTATTGCTGAGCGCCTCGCTTTTGAGCAGGATTTGTGAATACCCCAGGATGCTGTTGAGAGGCGTGCGCAGCTCGTGCGTCATGCCGGCCACGTAGCGCGTCTTGGCCTGGTTGGCTGACTCGGCCACCTCCTTGGCGGTCTGCAGCGCCGCGTCGGTGCGCTGGTGGGCCTCGATCTCGCGCGACAGCAGCTGGTTCTGCCGGTTCGACTCGTCCTGCGCCATGCGCCTGCTTTCGCTTCCCAGTACCACCCACCAGCTGCAAACCGCAACGATCAGCAGCAGCATGGCGAACACTTTCACAAAGGCCGAGCGCAGCAGTCCCGGGAGATCACCCGAGGGCGGGAAGGTGGTCTCCTGCATGTAGACCATGCCCATCACCGTGGCAAGCAGCGCGCACAGCGACAGCATCACCACCATGTAGTGGCCGACACGAAAGTTGACGCGGCTCGAAAGCGCGCTCGGCAGCAGCGTGCTTAAAAACTCCTCGGCCTGCTCGGCGGCGCGCGAGCGTGTCTTGCAGCGGTCGTGACAGCGCGACTCCAGCGTGCAGCACAGGGAGCAGATGGGCGCGCCGTAGGCCGGGCAGCTGGCCATGTCCTCGGCCTCGAAGGCGTTTTCGCAGACGTGGCAGCGCACCCGCTGGCCCGGCACGCCCATGGCCTGCGGCTTGCGCGCAACGTAGTAGCGCCCCTTCGTCAGCCAGGCCAGCAGCGGCGAAAGCACCAGCGCCATGCCCAGCGCGATAAAGGGCGAAAAAGCCTCGGCCTTGGGCCCCATGGCGCCGGTATAGGCGAACACCGACACCACCGTCGCCAGCAGCATGGAGCCCAGGCCCACCGGGTTGATGTCGTACAGATGCGCGCGCTTGAACTCGATGCCCGGCGGGCTCAGGCCCAGCGGCTTGTTGATGACCAGATCGGCCACCAGCGCGCCCACCCAGGCAATTGCCACGTTGCTGTAAAGCCCCAGCACTTTTTCAAGTGCCGAAAAAACGTCGAGCGTCATCAGCAGTAGTGCGATCGCCACGTTGAACACCAGCCACACCACACGGCCCGGGTGGCTGTGCGTGAGGCGCGCGAAGAAATTGGACCATGCCAGCGAGCCCGCATAAGCATTGGTCAGGTTGATCTTGAGCTGCGACACCACGACAAAAACCACGGTTGCAGCCAATATCCAGGCCGGGTCGCTGAAGACGTAGGCGAAGCCCGCGAGGTACATCTGCGTGGGCTCCACCGCCTTCGAGGCAGGCAATTCGTGCTGAAGTACCAGGAAAGCCAGGAAGGCGCCGCCCAGCATTTTCAGCATGCCCAGCACGATCCAGCCCGGCCCGGCCATCAGCACCGCAGCCCACCAGCGCCGGCGATTCGCCTGCGTCTTCTCGGGCAGGAAGCGCAAAAAGTCCACCTGCTCGCCGATCTGCACCACAAGCGAGAACGCCACCGTGGCGGCCKCACCAAACATGAGCGGATCGAACTCGCTGCTGCCCGAGGTGCGTCCCGTCAGCCCGGTGAAATCCGAAAAGGCCTGCGGGTTCTTCCAGAGCACCGCCAGGTAGGGCAAGAGCAGCAGCACGCCCCACAGCGGCTGCGTCCACATCTGCAGGCGTGAGATCAGCGTGATGCCGCGGACCACCATGGGCACGATGACCACCGCGCTGATCACGTAACACCAGGCGATCGGGATGTCGAGGTACATCTGCAGCGCCAGCGCCATGATGGCCGCCTCCAGCGCGAAGAAGATGAAGGTGAAGCTCGCGTAGATCAGCGAGGTGATGGTGGAGCCCAGGTAACCGAAGCCCGCGCCGCGCGTCAGCAAATCCATGTCCACGCCGTAACGGGCGGCGTAGTAGCTGATGGGCAGGCCGGTGAAGAAGGTGATCAGTCCCACCACCAGGATGGCCCACAGCGCGTTGGTGAAGCCGTAGTTGAGCGCGATGGCGCCGCCTATGGCCTCCAGAGCCAGGAAGGACATCGCGCCGAAGGCCGTATTGCCCACGCGCCACTCCGACCACTTGCGAAAGCCGCGCGGCGTGTAGCGCAGCGCGTAGTCCTCGATGGATTCGTCCGCCACCCACGCGTTGTACTCGCGTCGAATACGAAAGATTTTCTGGGTGGCGATGGTCAAGGGGCGGTCTCCGTCAAACGGCCGTAGGGCTGCGGCAACGCACTCGCAACGTCCCGCAAGAAGTGTGCCCGCATCTGGTGCGTTGCACCAGCACGGGTGGCTACGTTGATTGACGTATAGGGATGCGCAACGCTTGTGAACATGATT
>NZ_JBFUBD010000217.1:0-4735 GCF_056405935.1 Polaromonas sp. P1_E3 | reverse complement strand
GCCATGCCGTTGCGCTGCTGCAGCTCACCGAGCAGGTCCAGGATCTGGCCGCGCAGGGTGACGTCCAGCGCCGTGGTGGGTTCGTCGGCCAGCAGCAGCCGAGGCTGGCAAGCCAGCGCCATGGCGATCATGGCCCGCTGCCGCTGGCCGCCCGAAAGCTGGTGCGGGAAAGAGTTGGCGCGTCTCTCAGGCTCGGTGATGCCCGTATCTGCTAGCAATTTGATAGCTGCTTGCGCACATTCCGCGGGGGCCAGGCCCTGTTTTAGCTGAAGAACCTCGGCAATCTGGTTGCCCACGCTAAACAGGGGGTTCAGCGCCGTCATGGGCTCCTGGAAGATCATCGCGATGTCGCGGCCACGGATCCCGCGCAGGGACTGCTCCGGTAGCGACAGCAATTCCACAGGCGCCCTGGGCGGCGCGCCGCTGGCGGCGCGCTCCGCTGCGTCTATGCCGGTGAAAACGGCCTTGCCCGTGACTGCGGCGTTTTGCGCCAGGCGCAACAGGCTCAGGGCCGTGACGGTTTTGCCCGAGCCTGATTCCCCCACCAGCGCGAGCTTTTCACCCGGTGCGATGGAAAAATCAATGCCATGGACGACTTCCTTGCCGCCAAACGAGATACGCAGGTCTTTAACGTCGAGGAGCGGCGTGGTCATCAGTCGGCCTTCCTTGGGTCCAGCGCATCGCGCAAGGCGTCGCCCATGAAGGTGAGAAGCAGCAGCGTGATCACAAGCACCGCAAAGGTCGACAGCGAAATCCACCAAGCGTCAATGCTGTTCTTGCCCTGGGATAGCAGCTCACCGAGCGAAGGCGTTCCCGGCGGGACACCCAAACCCAGGAAGTCGAGGGACGTCAGCGCCAGAATCGCGCCGCTCATGCGAAACGGGAGAAAGGTCACCACGGGCGTCAGGCTGTTGGGCAGGATGTGGCGCCAGATGATCTGCAGGTTGCCAACGCCCAGGGCGCGCGCCGCGCGCACATAGTCCATCTGGCGGTTACGCAGGAATTCCGCGCGCACATAGTCTGACAACCCCATCCAGCCGAACAGGCTGAGCAGGATCAGCAGCAAGGCCACGCTGGGCGCAAAGACCGCGCTAAAGATGATCAGCAAATAAAGCTCGGGCATGGAGCCCCAGATTTCGATGAAGCGCTGAAACAGCAGATCGGTCTTGCCGCCGAAATAGCCCTGCAGTGCCCCTGTCAGCATGCCGAGGAGAACCCCGGTAACCGTCAGCGCCAGCGCGAACAGCACGCTGACCCGAAAGCCGTAGATCAGCTGGGCCAGCAGGTCGCGCCCACGGTCGTCGGTGCCCAGCAGGTTGGCGCGGGTCGGCTTCGACGGGTTGGGCTCTTTCGCAAAATAGTTGAGCGTGTTGGGCCCATAAGGGTTGAGCGTATAAACCGCGAAGTTGCTCCCACGCGCCAGCCGCTCCTGGATATAGGGATCCAGGTAATCAGTCGCCGTATCAAAATCGCCGCCAAAGGTTTTCTCGCTGTAGTCCTTGACCATGGGAAAGTAATAACCGCCTTCATAGCGCACCAGCAGCGGCCGGTCGTTGGAGACCAGCTCGGCAAAGAGACTCAGCAGCACCAATGTGCAGAACAGGACCAGGCTATAAAAACCCAGCTTGTTGCGCCGAAAACGCCTCCATGCCCGTCTCGCAGGCGAATTGGAGACATATTTTTCCGGCCCAGTGCCACCGCGGATCGGGCTTTGCCCGTCCGCAGGAGGCGTCCCCTCGGGGGGAAGGCCGCCGGAGGTGGCTTCAGGGGGGTCAGTCAAACCGTACACGCGGATCCACCCAGACATAAGACAAATCGGAAATCAGCTTGGTGAACAGGCCGATCAAGGTAAACAGGTACAACGTGCCCAATACCACCGGGTAGTCACGGCGGATGATGCTTTCATAACTGAGCAAGCCCATGCCGTCGAGCGAGAACAGGGTTTCAATCAGCAGCGAGCCTGTAAAAAAAGCGCCGATAAAAGCCGCCGGGAAGCCGGTGATGATGGGAATCAGCGCATTGCGGAACACATGCTTCCAGAGCACCTGGCGCTCGCCCAGGCCCTTGGCGCGAGCGGTCAGCACATATTGCTTGCGAATTTCCTCCAGGAAGGCGTTTTTGGTCAGCATGGCCGTGACGGCAAAGCTGCCCAGCACCATGGCAGTAACAGGCAAGGTGATGTGCCAAAGATAGTCGGTGATGCGTGCGCCCCAGCTCAGAGTTTCCCAGTTGGACGACGTCAGGCCGCGCAGGGGAAACCACTGCAACTGGCCGCCAAAGATCACCAGAAGCGCAACGCCCAGCACAAACCCTGGAATCGCATAACCGGCCAGCACCAGCAAGGTGGTAAGGAAATCAAAGCGTGAGCCGGCCCGCACCGCCTTGGCCACACCCAGCGGCACCGCCACCAGATAGCTGATGAAAAAAGTCCACAGTCCCAGACTGACGGAGACCGGCAACTTCTCCTTGATCAACTGCCAGACATCCTTGTTCTGGAAGAAGCTCCTGCCCAGGTCAAAGCTCAGAAACTGCTTGAGCATCAGGTAAAACCGCTCGGGTGCCGGCTTGTCGAAACCATAGAGCGCCTTGATCTGCTCGACCCGCTTGGGATCCACGCCCTGCCCGCCCCGGTAACTCAGGCCGCCGCCCTCTGCCCCACGGCCGGCGCCAGCCTTGGCCTCGGCCATGTACTGCTCCACCGGCCCACCCGGCACGAACTGCGTGACCACAAAGGTGATCAACAACACCCCGAACAACGTCGGGATCATCAACAGGCAGCGTTTGAGAATGTAGGCCAACATATATCGATCACTTCCCCGCCAAATCCTGTGGGCAGCGCGCAACTGGCTTTGCCAGGCCGCAGCTGCCGCCCCCTGCAAGGGGCTGAGGAACGCGGCTCCGAGCCTGCCAGTGCAGGCTTGGACGTTCCGAAGAGGAAGGCCTCTGGCCGCACCACGGAAGTCTTACGCGAAGCGAACGTCCGGCGGGGGTGTTCATTGCTTGGCCCACCAGGTATTGATGATCCAGGTTTCGCCGGGTGCATAAGGCGGCATCTGTCCCGGCATCGCGAGGCGGCGCGAGTTGTAGACCACGCGGTGTGTGCCGGCCGTCCACTGCGGCAGCAGGTAATGGCTGTGCGCCACGATGCGCTCCAGCGCATGGCAGGCGGGTAGCAGTTCGGCCTTGGTTTTGGCGCTGGTCATCCTGGCGATCATGGCATCAATGGCAGGATTGGCCGCACCGCTGAAGTTGCCCGAGTCCTCAATGCCCGCAGCCTTGCTGCCGAAGATGTCGGCAAACTCCTGGCCCGGATTGTTGGTGCCGGCATAGGCGATGGAAACGATGTCGAACTCGAATTTTTGCAGGCGCTGCTGGTAAAGCGCGAAATCGGCCTGGCGGAAGTTGAGCTGGATGCCGAGCTTGTCCAGCGCCCGCATCCAGGGCGAGATCGTCCGCACCCCGCCTTCGTTGCTGTCCAGGTATTCGAGCACCATGGCCTCGCCTTTGGCGTTGCGCAGCTTGCCGTCTTTCACTTCCCAGCCGGCCTCCTTGAGCAGCGCCTGGGCGCGGCGCAGGTTGGCGCGCAAAGAAGAGTCACCGTCGGTGCGCGCCGGCACGTACATGGGGCCGAAAGCCGCAGCGGGAATCTCCTTGCGCCAAGGCTCCATCAAGGCCAGTTCTTCGGGCTTTGGCAAGCCGGCGGCCTGGCAATCGGTGTTGCCGAAAATCCCTGCCACACGCTGGTAGGCGTTGTAGAAGAGCTGGCGGTTCATCCATTCGTAGTCAATCGCCAGGCCCAGGGCTTCGCGCACACGCGGGTCCTTGAGCTTTTCGCGGCGGGTATTGAGCACATAGCTCTGAAAACCCGTGGGCAGGCTGTGCCTGAACTCGCCCTTCACCAGTTCGCCGGTGTCAAAGCGCTTGCCGCTCAGCCGCCGGGCCCAGTCGCCGGCCGAGAAGAACCGCATGATGTCAAACTCACCGGCCTTGAGCGCCTCGAGCTTGGCGGTGCTGTCCTTGTAAATCTTCACGGTGACGTTGTCGAAGTTCTCGGTGCCAACCCGAACGTTGAGCTTTTGACCCCAATAAGCCTTGTCGCGCACATAAGTGATGTCTTTGCCGAACACCACCGGCCCGATGCGGTAGGGGCCGCTTCCGATGGGGATGTCGGTCACAACCTCATTGAAGGGTTTGGTTTTGCCGCTGGCGTCCATGCCCCACTTGCGGCTGAACACCGACAGGCCGCCCACCGTCAGTGGCAACTCCCGGTTGGGCTTTTTGAAACGGAAGCGGACGGTGCGCTCATCCACCACCTCGCAGGCTGCGACGTCTTCCAGCAGCGTTTTGTACGCTGGGGAGGTATGCGGGCCCATCAGGGTGTCGAAGCTGTACTTGACGTCCGCCGCCAGCACTGGGTCGCCATTGTGGAAACGCGCTTCCTTGCGCAAACGAAAGGTGGCCGTCAGCCCGTCAGGGGAAACCTCAATGTCTTCGGCCAGCAGGCCGTAACCTGACGCGGTTTCGTCCATCGCGCCGGTCAGCAGCGAGTCGAACATGAAATCCGACAAGTAAGCAGGCGCCGAGCCTTTGATGGTGAAGGGGTTGTATTTGTCGAAAGTCGAGTACCGCAGGTTGCTGACCAGGCGCAGGTCACCGCCCTTGGGCGCTGCGGGATTGACGTAGTCGAAGTGGGTGAACCCCGCGGGGTACTTGAGGTCTCCCCAGAGTGCGTAGC
>NZ_JBFUBD010000216.1:0-4758 GCF_056405935.1 Polaromonas sp. P1_E3 | reverse complement strand
ACCTGGCAGCGGATGCTTCGACAGGGCTGTCAGGACGTCGACCAGCAGGTCGATATCGGCTTCGGTGTGCGCGGCCGACAGCGCGATGCGAAGGCGTGCCGTGCCCTCGGGCACGGTGGGCGGGCGWATCGCCGGCACCCAGATGCCGCGCGCCCGCAGGCCTTCCATCACGGCCAGGGCTTCGTCGTTGCGGCCGATCAGCAGCGGCTGGATGGCGGTGTGCGAGGGCGGCAACTGCCAGTGGCTGCCTTCCAACCCCGCTGACAAACCACTGCGCAGACGTTTAATGAGTTGCTGCAAATGCGTGCGGCGCCACTCATCCTGTTCAATGAGTTGAAGGCTGGCGCGCAGTGCACTGGCCAGCATCGCCGGCGCCGCGGTGGCAAAAATGTAGCTGCGGGTTTTCTGCAGCAGCCATTCGACCAGCGCCTCATCGCCCGCCACAAACGCGCCGGCCACGCCGGCCGCCTTGCCCAGCGTGGCCATGTAGAGTACGCGGCCCGAGGCCTGTGCGCCATGCAGCCCGGCCGCAGCCAGACTGCCGCGGCCTTGGGGGCCCAGCACGCCAAAGCCGTGCGCATCGTCCAGCAGCAGCAGGGCGTCATGGCGCTCACACAGCGCCAGCAGGGCGGGGATGTCGGCGCTGTCACCGTCCATGCTGAACACTGCGTCGCTGATCACCAGCTTGCGGGGCGCCTCGCTTTGCGCGAGTTCGCGGTCCAGCGCGTCCAGGTCAGCGTGTGCGTAGCGATGAATTTTTGCGCGTGACAGCCGGGCGCCGTCAATCAGGCAGGCGTGATTCAGTGCATCCGAAAAAATCGCGTCGCCGGCGCCCACCAGCGCCGGGACGATGCCGATGTTGGTGACGTACCCCGCATAAAAATACAGCGCGCGCGGCAGGCCCACAAAGGCCGCCAGTTCGCGCTCCAGCGCATCATTGGCGGCGCTGTGGCCGCTGACCAGCGGCGATGCGCTCGACCCGACACCATAGGCTTGTGCACCGGTGCAGGCCGCCTGCACCAGGGCCGGGTGTGTGGCCAGGCCCAGGTAGTCGTTGCTGCAAAAGGCCAGCATGCTTTGGCCGTCAACCGAAAGGCGCGCCCCGTTCTCCGGCACGACGACGCGGCGCTGCCGGCGCAGGTGGGCACGATCCAGCTCGGCCACGCGGGCCGGGAATTCGTCGAGCCAGGAGGCGGAAGGCAAGGCGGAAGAGGTGGTGATGTTTATTGCCATTCGGTCGGAAGGTTGATGGCGACAGTGCGCGCGTCTATCCCCGCTTGCCAGTCAATGGTGGCCAGCAGGGGCGCTTGCAATTGCCGCTGTAAAAAGTTGATGTTGTCGTCCTGCGCCAGCATGGCGGGGTCGATGTGATTGGCTACCCAGCCGGCCAGCGTGAGGCCACGCGCGCGGATGGCTTCGGCGGTGAGCAGGGCGTGGTTCAGGCAGCCCAGCCGCAGGCCCACCACCAGCACAATGGGCAAGCCCAGWGCCTGGGCCAGGTCGGCGCCGGTCTCTGTGGGCGAGAGCGGCACATGAAAGCCGCCCGCGCCTTCCACCACCACGGCATCGGCCTGCAGCGCGAGCTGGCGGTGGCAGGCTACCAGGTGGGCAATGTCAATGCGCGTACCGGCCCGGGCGGCTGCGATGTGTGGTGACACCGGGTCGGGCAGCAGCACCGGGTTGTCGAGTTCGGGTGGCACGCGGTAACTGGAAGCTGCGCGCAGGGCGAGCACGTCTTCGTTGGCATCGGCACCGTCAACCTGCACCGTGCCGGCCGCCACCGGTTTCATGCCCACCACACGAAGGTGCCGGCGCGCCAGTGCGTGCAACAGTGCCGCGCTGGCCAGTGTTTTGCCCACGCCGGTGTCGGTGCCGGTGACAAACAGCGAAACCGTTTTATGCGCCGCTTCAGCCATGTGCACTGCCTTCTTCGGCCAGCGTGGCGTTGAGGGCCGCCAGCGCGCCGCGTGCGAGGTGGTCCACCGCCTCTTCATTCATCACATAAGGCGGCATGGCATACACCGTTTGGCCTATCGGGCGCAGCAGCACGCCGTGGGCCATGGCGTGCTGCGCGTAGCGGCGTGCGAAGTGGGGCGCTGTGGTGGGTTCAATATCCCAGGCCCAGATCATGCCCAGCCTGCGTGCGTTCCGCACAGCAGAGTGCTGGGTCAACGGCGAGAAGGCCACGTCCAGGGTGTTCGCCAGGACTCCGTTGTCTGCCAGCACATCGGTTTGCCCGAACAGCTCCAGCGTGGCCAGCGCAGCGCGGCAGGCCAGCGGGTTGCCGGTGTAAGAGTGCGAGTGCAAAAATCCGCGCGCCACTTCGTCGTCGTAAAACGCCTCGTATACCTTGCTGGTGGTCAGCACCGCCGATAGCGGCAAGGTGCCGCCCGTGAGGCCTTTGGAGAGACAGATGAAGTCAGGCCGTATGCCTGCCTGCTGATGCGCAAACATGGTGCCGGTGCGGCCAAATCCCGTGGCGATTTCATCGGCAATCAAATGCACTTCATAGCGGTCGCACAGCGCGCGCGCTTCGCGCAGGTAGGCCGCATCGTGCATGGCCATGCCGGCGGCGCACTGCACCATGGGTTCCAAAATAAGTGCGGCGGTCTGCGCGTGATGCTGTTCCAGCCAGCTTTGCAGCCCGGCGGCTGCATGGTGCGCCACGTCCGCGGCGCTTTCACGGGGTTGCGCGCCGCGTGCATCGGGACTGGGTACGGTGGCGGCCAGCCGCACCAGCGGCGCATAGGCTTCACGAAAAATGGCAATGTCCGTTACGGCCAGCGCGCCCACGGTTTCGCCGTGGTAGCCGCCTGCCAGCCCGATGAATCGGCACTTTTCGGGCTTGCCGGTGTTGCGCCAGTAATGGGCGCTCATCTTCAGCGCGATCTCGGTGGCGCTGGCGCCGTCGCTGCCGTAAAACGCATGGCCCAGGCCGGTCAGCGCGCCCAGCCGCTCAGACAGCTCCACCACCGGTTCGTGTGTGAATCCTGCGAGCATGACGTGATCAAGCCGCTCCAGCTGGTCGCGCAGCGCCGCCTTGATGTGCGGATGGCCGTGGCCGAACAGGTTGACCCACCAGGAGCTGATGCCGTCCAGGTAGCGCTTTCCTTCAAAGTCGTAGAGCCACACACCCTCGGCCCTGGCGATGGGCACGGGGAGATGCGCCTCGTGCAGCTTCATCTGTGTGCAGGGGTGCCACACATGGCGCAGGCTGCGCTGGATCATTGAGAGGTTGTCCATGAAGTCCCGTGTGAGAAAAAGGGCSGAAAGCTTTGGCGTGCGTTGCAAGCCAAAGCTAAACCGCGAGTCGGACGGGTCAGGGCTTCTGGACCGGAATGGTCGAACGCTCTTCCTTGATGCGGTTGTCCGGGTTCACGAACACCAGCTTGGGGCTGAAGCCCGCGACATGCTCTTCATGCACTTGCGCAAACGCGGCGATGATGACCAGGTCGCCCACGGCGGCGCGCCGCGCGGCGGAACCATTGACCGAAATGATGCGGCTGCCGCGCTCGGCGCGGATGGCATAGGTGATGAAGCGTTCACCGTTGTTGATGTTCCAGATGTGCACCTGTTCGTTCTCGGCGATGTTGGCGGCATCCAGCAGGTCTTCGTCGATGGCGCAGGAGCCTTCGTAGTTGAGTTCGCAGTGTGTCACCGCAGCGCGATGAATCTTGGACTTGAGCAGTGTTCTGAACATGGTGTGTGGAGGGTGTACTCAGGCAAAAGGAAAACGCCGGGGTGGGCGAAAGGGGTCGGCGGCGGACAGCGGCGAGGGCGCTGTAACATTCGCGACAGTTTTGAGGTTTACGCAATAGTTTAGTGCAGCGTCCTGCACGGTTTCTTTCTTAGATTGCTTATGAAAAAGTCCTTTGATTTCACGGCCGAAACGCTTGCCGTGCTGGCCCGCGCAGATGCTGCGCGCGCACTGGCGGAAGATATCGGCAGCGGCGACCTCACGGCCGCGCTGATTGATCCGGCCCGCCGGGCGCGGGCGCAGGTGGTGGCGCGTGAAAGCGCTGTGGTGTGCGGCAGCGCCTGGGTTGAAGCGACGATGCGGCAGCTGGACCCAGAGGCCCAGCTGGTCTGGCATGTGCTGGACGGCGAGCGCTGCGAAGCCGGCCAGGTGGTGTTTGAAGTGCGTGGGCTGGCCCGTGCCCTGCTGTCGGCTGAACGCACGGCCCTTAATTTTTTACAGCTGTTAAGTGCCGTTGCGAGTAAAACGGCGGTTTATGTTGATATCGTGAAAGGCACGCRGGCTGCTATCGTGGACACACGCAAGACCCTTCCCGGCCTGCGGCTGGCGCAGAAATACGCGGTTGCCGCGGGCGGCGGCACCAATCATCGTGTGGGTTTGTACGACGCCGTACTCATCAAGGAAAACCACATCGCCGCGGCGGGCGGAATCGCGCAGGTGCTGGCACGCGCAGCGGACGTCGCCACACAGGCTGACTTTGTGGAGATTGAAGTCGAGAACCTCAACGAGCTCCATGAGGCGCTTGATGCCGGTGCACGCATGGTGCTGCTGGACAACATGGGCCTGCCCGACCTGAAAGAGGCCGTGCGCATCAACAACGGGCGAGCCGTCCTTGAAATTTCGGGCGGGGTCACCCTGGAGGGCTTGCGCACCCTGGCCGAAACCGGCGTCGACCGGATTTCCATCGGCACCCTGACCAAGGATGTGCGGGCGATTGATTTTTCCATGCGCTTTGACGCCGAAAGCACGGTGGCGGCATGAATGCGGTCTTGCCCGTCATC